>JAYVCM010000191.1:0-13617 GCA_043749955.1 Limisphaerales bacterium
TCTCGCTCTACCTGCCGGGGCGCGGCGGCAACCTGCGGCTCGGCATCAGGACGACGGCGGGCGTGAAGTGGCTCAACGACGCGGACAAAATCGTCGCGCGCTATCGTCCAGGCTCGATGGTTTATAAGATCAAGGATGCGCTGCTGCTGGACAATCGCGAATTGCGCCTGACGGTTTTGCCGTTGAGCGGCGCGAAAGGAATCATCGTCCGTGCCGAAATGAATTCCGCGTGGATGCCCATCGAACTGGTCTGGGCGTTCGGCGGTGCGAACGGCATGAAAGGCCGGCGTGGCGGCGACATCGGCTGCGAACGCGAACCCGTCGCGCAATTTTTCCAGCTCAAGCCGGAGCAATGCGCAGGCAGTGAGATTTCTCTGGCGACAAATTCATTCACGCTGCACGGCAAAGGCGGAACGATTGCGGGCGTGGCGTCGGCGGGCGCGGAACTGGCCGTTGGCGATGCGAACTTGTGGGCGCAGCCGGAGAAACTGCTGGCTGACGCGGAGCGCCGAGCACCGTCTCGGCCAGTCGTGGCAACAGAAGCTCAACGAGCCGAGACGGTGCTCGGCGCTCCGCTCGTCATCGGCCACATCCCGCTGCCGCATGAGCAGCCGGTTTATCTCGCGTTGCAACTGGCGGGCGATGACACCCAGCAAATTCGCACCGAAGATTTGCCCAGACTTTTCGCCGCCGCCGAGGAACATCGCCGCGCCATCGCGGAGCGCGTCGTGGTGGAGACACCCGACCCGTTCATCAACGCCGCCGTTGGCGCGCTGAATATCGCGGCGGACGCCGTGTGGGATTCGCAGCAGCAATCGTTCATGCACGGCGCGGTCGCGTGGCGGACGCGCCTGCTCGGCTGGCGCGGGCCGTATGCGGGCGACGCGCTCGGCTGGCACGAACGCACGGCGGCGCACTTCGCGGGTTACGCGCGCAACCAGAACACGAATCCGGTTCCTGAAAAAATTTCCCCGGCGGACGAGGAGTTCAATCTCGCGCGCAACGAGGCGTCGCTCCACTCCAACGGCGATTTGATGAACCGCTCGCATTACGACATGAATCTCGTGGCGGTGGACGCGTTCTTCCGTCACCTGCTGTGGACGGGCGATCTGGATTACGCGCGCGAAATGTGGCCGGTCATCGAGCGGCATCTCGCGTGGGAGCGCCGCCTGTTCCGACGCGAGTTCGGCGACGACAAGCTGCCGCTCTACGAAGCCTACGCCGCGATCTGGGCGAGCGATGATTTGAACTACAACGGCGGCGGCACGGCGCACGCGAGCGCCTACAATTACTGGCACAACCAGATGGCCGCGCGCGTGGCGAAGCTGCTCGGCCAGGATGCGACGCCCTACGAACACGAGGCGGATTTGATTTTGCGCGGCATGAAAAAATATCTCTGGGTAGGACAGGCGTCGCGCCTGTCTCTTTCTGAAAATGAAAAGAGTGAAGACAGGCGCGACGCCTATCCTACGCCGGACGGCCATTTCGCTGAGTTCAAAGATTTGCTCGGACTGCAACTGGTGCATCCCAACGCGGGCCTGTGGACGTTTTATCACACGCTGGATTCCGAGGTGCCGACGACAACTGAAGCCGCGCAAATGGCGAACTGGGTGGAACAAAACATCGCGCACATTCCGGTTCAAATCGCCAATCGCCAATCGCCGACAGCCAATGCGCCGTCTGAAATCGGCAATCGGCAATCGGCAATCGGCAATCTCTACACTCTGCCGGAAACCAGTTGGATGCCCTACCAATGGTCGCTCAACAACGTCGTCGTGGCCGAGGCCGTCCACACGTCGCTCGGTTTCTGGCAGGCCAACCGGCGCGACGCGGCGTTCCCGCTCTTCAAGGGCGCGCTGCTCGACACGATGTTCCTCGGCCTCTGCCCCGGCAACGTCGGCGCGATGACGCACTACGACATGGCGCGCGGTGAGGCGCAGCGCGATTTCGCCGACGGCATCGGCATCACGGCGCGCGCGCTGGTCGAGGGCTTGTTCGGCGTGAAACCCGACGCGCTCGCGGGCGAGCTGAAAATCACGCCCGGTTTCCCGGCGGATTGGAGTTCCACAAAAATCCGGCATCCGGATTTTAATTTTGAATTTCGCCGCAAGGATGGCTCGGAAACTTATGTGGTTGAACCGAAATTTTCCAGGCCGATGAAACTGGTTTTGGAAATTCCCGCGTTCACCGGTCGGATTGGCAGCGTGGCAGTCAACGGAGTTCCTGCGGACTACAAATTGGTCCAAGGAATTTTCGGCGTGCCGCGCGTTGAAATCCAAGCCGGGGCGGCGGAAAAATGGGAGGTGCGGGTGGAGTGGAAAGGCGATGTGGCGGCGGGCATCCTGCCTGCCGTAGAGCCGGGCTTCCAGCCCGGCGGAAAACACGCGGGCGGCACAACGCGCGAGGAAAAATCGGGAGCCGTCGCCAGTTCGGACGCCAGGCCGGGCGGCAAGATGCCGCCCTCTACGGCAGGCAGGATGCCCGCCGCTACAAACTTCACCGCGCTCGATCTTTCAGCCATTTTCAACGCCCAGGTCACACAGATTTTCCGCAACGAATACCGCTCGCCGCGCTCGCCGTTCGTTTCGCTGGCGACGCCCAAGCAAGGCATCGGCGGCTGGTGCGAGCCGAACGCGAAGTTCGATGTGGACGACTCCGGCCTGCGCGCGGTGGCGGCGAAGTCGGATGGGAAAATTATTTTGCCGAACGGTGTGCCGCTCTCGACGCCGGGCGAAAGCGGAGTGAAGAACATCGCGTTCGTTTCGCAGTGGGACAATTATCCGCGCGAAATCTCCGTGCCGCTCGCGGGCAGATCGTCCCGCGCCTTTCTGCTTATGGCCGGCTCGACCAGCGCCATGCAAAGCCGCTTTGACAACGGCGAAGTCATCGTGACCTACACCGACGGCTCGACCACGCGGCTCGCGTTGCACAACCCGACGACGTGGTGGCCGATTGACCAGGATTATTTCATTGATGATTTTGCCTTCGCGCGTCCCGAGCCGTTGCCGGTGCGCGTAGATTTGAAAACCGGCAAGGTGCGCGTGCTGGAGATGGCATCGTTCAAAGGCAAAGGCAAAACGGTTCCCGGCGGCGCGGCGACGGTTTTGGAACTGCCGCTGGATCTGACGAAGGAATTGAAATCACTTGCCGTCCGCGCCCTGGCGAACGAAGTGGTGATGGGTCTGATGAGCGTGACGTTGGAGCGATGAAACGGGCTGAAAAACACAATGGCAATGAGCAGACCATTGCCAAATTGAACATGGCGTTTTAAGGGGAACGCTTTAGACTTCGGCTTCATGCTTGAACCGTTGAACAATTCGCAGCTCCGAAAATTTAAGGCGACCGCGCAGTTGCTGGAACCCATTTTGAAAATTGGCAAGGCCGGCTTGAGCGAGGGCTTCATCCGTTCCGTGGACGTGGCGCTGGCGCAGCATGAACTGGTGAAGATCAAGTTTGTGGAGTTCAAGGAGCAGAAGAAGGAGCTTGCGCCGCAGTTGGCGGAAAAAACCGGGAGCCACCTCGTCATGCGCGTCGGCAACGTGATGGTGCTGCACCGGCCGCGTCCGGCGGTGCCAGCTACGGGCGAGTGAGTGTAGCGGCAGACGTCTCGTCTGCCGTAGAGGGCTGGCGTCCCGCCGCCCGGAAAGAACGGTGGAATGTTTGTGCGGTTCTAAAATATTTCAGCGCGGTTTGTGTGTTCGGGCGTTTTATCCGCCGGGCGGGACGCGCCGGCTCTACGGCAGGCAGGATGCCCGCCGCTACGGGCGGGCGCGCTCCGGCTTTCAGCGCGCCAGCTCCTGCCACAAATACGCGCTCATGCGCTGGCCTTTTTCGAAGCACTCCAGGTTGAATTTTTCGTTGGGCGAATGGGCGTTGTCGTCCGGCAGGCCGAGGCCGAGCAGCAGCGAATCCGCGCCGAGAATTTTTTTGAACTGGTTCACAATCGGAATCGAGCCGCCTTCACGCATCAAAATTGGTTTGCAGCCGAAGGCTTTTTCCAGCGCGCGCAAGGCGGCCTGCGCCTGCGGACCGGTGGGCGAAACCAGATACGCTTCCGCGCCGTGACCCGCTTCGATTTCCATGCGCACCGTCGGCGGGCAAATCTTTTTCAGATGCGCGACGACCATCTTGCGGACGTGTTCGGGATTCTGGTCCGGCACCAGGCGGCAGGTGATTTTCGCCCGCGCCCAGGAGGGGATGATGGTCTTGCTGCCCTCGCCCTGGTAGCCGCTGGTGAGTCCGTTGATCTCAAAGGTCGGACGCGCGCTGCGCTGTTCGCTGGAAGTGAAGCCGCGTTCGCCGAACAATTTTTTCACGCCAATCATCTTTTGCAGCGCGGCATCGGTGACGGGCAGGCGGGCGTATTCTTTCCGTTCATAGGCCGAGAGCGGGGCGACGTCGTCGTAAAACCCGGGAATGGCGATGCGGCCGTTTTTATCGCGAAGCTGCGCCAGCAACTGGCTCAAGGCCATCGCGGGATTGTCCACGGCCCCGCCGAAACCGCCGGAGTGCAGGTCGCGCGCCGGGCCGTGCAGGGTGATTTCAAACGCGATGATGCCGCGCAACGAATAGCCGAGCGCCGGATGTTTCGGGCCGGGCATGCCGGTGTCGGAAATGACGACCGCCTCGCAATCGAGTTCGCGCCGGTTTTTTTTAAGAAAGGTGGAGAGGCTTTCGCTGCCGACTTCCTCCTCGCCTTCGATGACGAACGTCAGGTCGCAGGGCAGGGGCGTGCCGGTTTTCAAGTAGGCTTCAATGGCTTTGAGGTGCGCGAAGTTCTGGCCCTTGTTGTCGGTGGAGCCGCGCGCGAAAATGTTTCGGCCAACAATGCGCGGTTCGAACGGCGGCGACTTCCAAAGTTCGAGCGGCTCCGGCGGCTGCACGTCGTAGTGGCCATACACCATGAAGTGCGGGCGTTTGGTCTTTGATTTCATGCGCGGTGTCTTGGCGACGACGATGGGATGACCGGCGGTCGCGCAAAGTTTTGTCTCCAATCCGATCTGGCGGCAGTGGGCGACGAGCCACGCGGCGCAGGCCGACAAATCTTTTTTATGCTGCGGCTGGGCGGACACGCTGGGAAAGCGGAGGTAGTCGCAGAATTCCGCGAGAAAACGTTTCTGGTTTTGTTTCAGGTAATCAAGGACCGGTTGCATCGGCGTTAATTAACCGTGAAACCGCCGGTTGCCAAGCACAGAACCACCGCCGAAAATTTGGAGTTTGCTTTCCCCTCTCCCCTCGGAGGGGAGCGGGTCAGGGTGAGGGGTGAATCGTCCAAACTGAATTCACACGTCTTGCTCCACCGGCCACCCCTCATCCTCAATCCTTCTCCCCTCCGAGGGGAGAAGGAAGCCGGGGCGTCAGCGCCGGATACAACGAACTTCTTCCGGCTCTCTTTGAGACTGACCCACCGCCGAAAATTCGCTTGCAACTGTTTTTTCAAGCCGGTAAGTTTTTTCCGTCTGTGAGATAACTGGTGCTTTTCGAACATGGTGAATCTTCAAGTGAACATGGTTCAGTGATGATTTGAAACCCGGCGGCCGGGAACAGTCAGAAAAACGGTTTATTGAACAGCCAAATAACATGAGCAATAAATTGTTTGTCGGAAACCTTTCCTTCAACACCACGGAAAACGACCTGCAGGACGCCTTCGCGGCGCACGGCACGGTCGTGGAAGCCAACATCATGATGGATCGCATGAGCGGCCGTTCGCGCGGTTTCGCGTTCGTCACCATGTCCACGGCGGAAGAGGCCCAGAAAGCCATCGAAGCCCTGAACGGTGCGTCCATTGACAACCGCGCGTTGACCGTCAACGTCGCGCGTCCGAAAGAGGAACGTCCCCGCACGGGCGGCGGCGGTGGCGGCGGCGGTGATCGCGGCCCGCGTCGTGAGTTTCGCGGCGGCGGCGGCGGTGGTGGTGGTGGCGGTGGCGGCGGTGGCCGTGACCGTTATTGATTTGTAAATCTTCTGGCAGGGCGACGTTCGCAACGGGCGTCGCCCTTGCCATTTTTTTGGGCCGTCTTTTATGGAAGAGCACATCGAAGTGGAAGGGCGCATCCTGACCGTGCTGGCCGGAACCATGTTCCGGGTCGAACTCGACAACAAGCACCAGGTGCTGGCCACCATTTCCGGCAAGATGCGGAAAAAATTCGTGCGCCTGACCATCGGCGACCGCGTGAAGATGGAAATGTCCCCCTACGATTTGAACAAGGCGCGCATCGTCTGGCGCCTCGGCTGAAACGGTGGTGAACGCAAAGACGCCAAGGTGCCAAGGCGCAAAGTTCACGTTCACCGGAATTTCCAAGCTCGAATGACGAATCGTCGCCGTCAATTCACCCTTTCAATCATTGCGGCTTTGCAGTGCTATCTCTCAACTTCGTCGCGTCCTGCGAAGATTTTTTTCGGAGGAACATTCAACATTCGACATTCAACATCGAACGCCCAATGACTGGGGCAGTTGCGGGTTCGGAGTTGAATGTTGGGAGTTGAATGTTGAATGTTCGGTGTTTTGGTTGCGGCTGGGCCGCGCTATGCCTTTGCGATAATTCGCCTGCGCTCGCCGCTTATTTTTTCACAGGCGGATTTTTCAACGCCTCCAGCCGGGCCTGGGCCTCGTTCCATTTCGGCGAACCGGCCGGGACATTGGTGAGGCAGAGTTCGAGATGCTGGATGGCGGCGTTGGTGTCGTGCCGTAGCGTGGCGATCTGGGCCAGGCCGAACTCGACGCTGAATTTTTCCACCGCCGCATTTTGCAGCGCCAGGTAATCCGCCTCCGCCGCCGGATAATTTCCCGTTGACAGCAGGGCGATGGCGCGGTTCAGCCGGATGGCCGGGAGGTTGGTGAGCGCCAGCGCGCGGTCCAGCACGGCCAGCGCCTCCGTGGACCGGCGCTGCTGGATGAGCAGGGCGGCCTTGTTGTTCAGCGCGGGGATGTTGTCCGGCTCCCGCACGAGCTGGGTCTCGATCAGTTGCAGCGCGTTGGTGATTTCCCCGAAGGCGAGATAGGCCTTGAACACCATTTCCAGCACCGCCGTGTCGGCGGGATTTTGCGCCCGCATGGACTGCAGGATTTCGTTGGCCTTGGTGGCGTTGGTCAGCCCCATCCACGCCTTCGCCTCCATCATCGCCAGTTCCAGGTTGAGGACGCGGCTGCCGGGCGAATTGGTTGCCGGGCGCGGAAGCTGGCCGAGGATGTCCAAAACTTTCCGGTCCATCCGGCGCTGCGAAAAGATTTCCGCCATCGCCAGCGCCGGCATCAGGGCGGCGGGCGCGAGCGTGTGGGCGCGGTCATAGTTTTGCAGCGCCTGCCGCGCCCAGCCGGCCTGCTGGCAGGCGCGGCCCAGCAGCGACAACACCGCCGGCTCGTCCACCGGCCCGCAGGCGCTGACGACCTGCGCCAGTTGCGCGGTGTTGCGGAATTTCGCGGCGACCTGGTCCACGCCGCCCAGCCCCAGGGCGGCGCCCGCGATCAGGTTCGTGCAGACTTCCAGATTGAGGACGGCGGAATAATTGTTCGTGTTCAACTGGAGCGCCTGTTCAAACCGCCGGCGCGCCTCGGGCAGTTTTCCGCTGCGCTGCAACGCCACGCCCCAGCCATCGAGCCAGGCCGAATACCAGTGCCCCAGCAGCCGGCCCGACTGCGGCGTGACCGGGGTGACCGTCAGCCGCCGGGAAAAAAATTTCACCAGCGCGGACGTCCGCGGCGAACCCGGCGGGCTGACCCGCTCCAGCTCATGATCCCACGCGTGGTCCCAGAATTTTTCGCCCTCGGCCAGTTGCGCCGGCGTCAACGGCGGAATCCGATACTCATTTTCGGCGTAGGTCTTCAGTTCGGAAACGGCGGCGGATGGCAACGGATAAAACTGCTCGAAGAGAATTTTTCCCGCGCCCGGCTGCAGGTAGAAAATCCGGTTCGTGTGCGCCAGCCGGTCGAGCAACTGGATCAATTCCTCCGGCTTCAGGTCGCGCGCGTCCGCCGTCGCCCGCCAGCCGGCGGGGAAGGCGCGTTCCAGATGCGCGCGGTAGCGGGCGTCTGGCAGCAGCCGCACGTCCACCATCAGCCAGCGCGCCGCGCCGCCGCCGGTGCGCAAGGCGGACTGCACCACGGCGAGCTTCGCCGGTTCATCACCGAGCAAAATCCCGCCGCCCGGCGGCAGCGACCGCGCGGTGATCTCGCCGAACTGGCGCAGCGGCTCGCGGTTCGCGCCCAGGATGGCCGGCAGGCCGCGCACCAGCAGCCCCACGGTCATCAGCGCAATCACTGCGACCAGCAGGGTCGTGGTGTTGCGCCGCAGCAGGGAATTAAATTTTTGGAGCGGGCTGCGCGACCGGCGTTGCGGCGGCACCTGCGCGGCGAACAACAGGTTGCCCGCGAGAAAGGCGATGCCCAGCGCGTTGAGGTAGTCGAACGTCAGCAGCGGCAGGGCGATGCCGACCTGCTGGCGGATGACCGCGCGCGGCCCGGCTTCCGGGTCGAACGCCAGCCACAGGCACGCCAGCAGCAGCACCACGCGCAGCGCCCGGTAGATCCACGTCTGGAACCGGTCCACTTGTGACTGGTTCGCCGCGCTTTCGTTGTTCAAACGCACCAGGCACGGCAGCGTCGGCACCAGAAAATACAGCAGCACCGAGATCGCCAGCAGCCGGTGCCATTGCCAGAACCCGTAGTAGAGCGTGTGGAAAACGCTTTTGGTGGCCGACCACGACGTGCTCCAGCTTTCGGAAAAATTCCACGGCGAATGGGGCGTGAGCCAGTTGACCAGCGGCAGCAGCGCGAAAATCGAAAATCCCGCCAGCCCCAGCAGCCCCATCCGCAGCAGGAAATTCAACTTGAAAAAACGCAGCCCCCGCAGCCAGATCAGCGCCGCCACGAACAACGGCAGCGTCACCAGCATCACCCAGTTCTCCGCCATGCCCAGCCCCCACGCGAACGCGGCGGCGTTCACCCAGCGCGCGTCATTGGCCGCGCGATGTTCCAGCAGGCACCACACCGGAATCGCCAGCAGCAGCAAGTCCAGCATCTCGCCCGTGGCCGCCGTGGCGTCCGACCAGAAATTAAATTCCAGCCCGCACACCGCGCACGCCAGCAGCACTGGGAGTCTTCCCGCCCAGATTTTTTTCGCGTCCGGCGCCGTGTTCCACGGCAGCAGCTCCACCGACCGCGCCACCACGCCCAGCGTCAACGCCGCGATGGTGGCGGAAAACAGATCCAGCGCGAGGGGAATCCAGCCGCCCGGCAGCAGGCGCACCGGCAGCGTCAGCAGCCACGTCAGCGGACGGGTCGCCATCGGCAGCCAGTCCCAGCCCGCGACCTTCGCCGCCATCGGCAGGCTGTTCATCGTCACGCCCCGGCTGGCCGTCAGCGCAAACAGCACAAACGCCACGAGCGCGATCTGCCAGGGCAGACGCTGGAAATTTTTTAGCACGGCGCAAATCATTCTGAAAATTCCGGTTCAAAGCCAACTAAAACTGCCGGTGAGACACGGATTTCACGGATTGGCACGGATTGATTTCATTTTTTCCCCAGCCGTGAAAATCCGTGTAATCCGTGTCAAAAAATGGATTTGTGAATTTGCCCAATCCGCGTAAGCTGCGGGCGCAATTTTAATCCAAAAATTATGACCAACATTCCTTCCGACCTGAAATACGCCAAATCACACGAATGGGTCCGCGTCAGCGGCGACACCGCGAAGGTCGGCATCACCGACCACGCGCAGGCTGAACTGACCGACATCGTGTTCGTGGAACTGCCCGCCGTGGGCCGTCAGGTGAAAGCCGGCGAAGCCTGCGCCGTGGTGGAATCCGTGAAGACCGCGAGCGACATCTATTCGCCCGTCAGCGGCGAAATTGTGGAACTGAATCATCCCGTCACCGATAATCCGGCCCTGGTGAACAACGCGCCCTACGGCAGCGGCTGGTTTTTCAAGATCAAATTGAGCCAGCCCGCCGAAATGAACGCGCTGCTCTCGCCGGAGGATTACAAGAAGCAGATTGGTGAGTAGAATACCATTTCCATACCCAGTGCAAATTGAAGCGACACAGGCAATCCGCGATGTTGAAAATCTTTTACGAGATTTTATTTCCGGCGTCCTTGACAAAGCACTTGGTTCGAGTTGGACAGAAAAATGTGGGGTCACGCCAGATAGGATTGAGAAATGGAAACAAAGAAAAGAATCCGAATGTAAGCGACAGAATGGTGGAGTGGTTGAACCCCGGATTGTTTATTATGCAGATTTCTATGACTTGGGAACTATTCTAAAAAAGCATTGGGATAAATTTTCCGCCGCTCTAGGCGATTGGAAATCATTTGAGGTTTATTTGGGAGAGCTAGAAAAAATGCGTGACGCTGGTGCACATGGACGTGATTTACTGCCGCATCAAAAACAACTTGCGAATGGGATCGCTGGCGAAATCAGAACGCGTTTAATCCGTTACCGAAGCAAACAGGAAACTAGTGAAGATTATTTTCCAAGGATTGAAAGTGTTAGAGATGATTTGGGCAATGTTTGGACGCCTAACAACACTAGCGGCATTGATCTTGTTACTAATTGTATTTTGCGTCCTGAAGACAAACTAGACTTTGTAGTAACTGCAAGCGACCCACTTGGAGAAGCGCTGGATTATGGTATGACTATCAATCGTAATTCAAAAACTATCTGGCAAACGACTAATACCTTCGCGGTTTCGATTCTTGTGAATTATATTGGGAAAAACTGCTGTTTCGATTTTAAGATTAAAAGTCGGCGCAGTCATCATGCGCATGGGGATTTTGATGATTTCATCATTTTTTTTATATCGTTCTGCCAGTTAAAAGTATCCAGTGAAAACCTGTCTCTTCATCAAGCCGTATTGCGGTTGGTGTCACCAGGTGATGCGCTGGCTGGACGGGCGCGGCGACTCCTGATACTTTTCTCCGCGATGTTCCGGCTGCCGAACAACCAGCTTCTTGCCATGCTGCGCCACCTCGTCTGGGTGGCGGTGCTGCTGTTGATCATCTTCTTCGTGCCGCACGCCGATGACAGCGGTCGCAAGGCGTTTCACGAGCTGGTCTTGTCCTCTTCCTGGGGCGACTTCGGCGAATGGGCGGAGGCCCGGGCCAGCGCGGTCATCATCCTGCTGGGGTTGGGCGTGTTTTTTTTCATCCGCAGCCTGGATGAAACCCTGCCGCTGCTCCGGCGCGAACATTTTTCCGCCGAAGTGTTCCTCTGCCTGATGGTTTCCCCGACGCTCCTGCTGGTGGCCGGCGTCTATCTGCTGACAAAGGCGTTGTTTTGAATTTATGGTGCGGCTTTTCATCAAACCCCATTGCGGCTGGTGTCACAAGGCGATGCGCTGGCTCGACGACCACGACATCGCTTACGAGAAGATTGACGTGATCGCGGACGACGCGGCGTTTGCCGAGATGGTCCGCCTTTCCGGCCAGGAACTCGCGCCGGTGCTGGACGTGGATGGCAAAGTGCTGGCGGATTTCGGCCCGGAAGAATTGCCCGGATTTTTCAAAACCATTTCAACCACGGATGAACACGGATGAACACGGATTTTTATCGGACGGAGCGCGGCTGTGTCGCCGAGACCAGCCGCAGCACGCCCGATTATTTTATGGTTTCTGAACTGCCACGCGCTGCGGCTGGTCCTCGGCGGACACAGCCGCGCTCCGTTTTTATCCGTGTGCATCCGTGTCCATCCGTGGTTAAAATAAATTTGTGACTGCAACTGAATTGAAATCGCGCCCGCGCCTCCCTGAATGGCTGCGCATCACGCTGCCCACGTCGGACCGTTTCGCGCGCACGCGCGGGCTGCTCGACGAGCTGAAGCTGCACACGGTCTGCGAAAGCGCCAAGTGCCCGAACCATTGGGAATGTTGGAGCAAAGGCACGGCCACGTTCATGATCGCCGGCGACCGCTGCACCCGCGCCTGCGGCTTTTGCGCGGTCAGCACCGCCAAACCGCTCGCGCTCGAAGCGGACGAACCGGCGCGCGTGGCCGAGGCGACGCGGCGGATGAAATTAAAACACGTCGTCATCACGGCGGTGGCGCGCGACGATTTGAAGGACGGCGGCGCGGAACATTTCCGCCAGACGATTGAAAAAGTGCGCGAACTGAATCCGGGCATCGTCATCGAGGTCCTCGTGCCGGATTTTTTGGACAATGACGTGGCGATTGAAAATGTCCTCGCGGCAAATCCGCACATTTACAATCACAATCTCGAAACGGTGCGCCGCCTGACGCCGGGCGTTCGTCATCGCGCGACGTATGACCGTTCGCTGACGGTGCTGAAAAAGGTGAAGGCCAAACGCGGCGACACGATTTACACGAAGTCCGGCGTGATGCTGGGCCTGGGTGAGACGGAAGATGAATTGTTTCAGGCGATGCGCGATTTGCGCGCGTCGAATTGCGATCTGCTTACGCTCGGCCAGTATTTGCAGCCGTCGCTGAAACATCTGCCGGTGATGGAATTCGTGCCGCCGGAAAAATTTGCGGAATACAAAGTGCGCGCCGAGGAGATGGGCTTTGTCCATGTGGCGAGCGGGCCGATGGTGCGCAGCTCGTATCACGCGGATGAATTTTCGCTGCCGGTGGCGGGCTGATGGGGCGCTGGCAAAAGCATCTTCTCCCTCTCCCCTCCGAGGGGAGAGGGTTGGGGTGAGGGGTGGAAATGCCACGGCCGAACATCCAACATTCAACATCGAACCTCCAAAAAAGCTGCCGGTTCAACGATGCCTTCGATGTTGGATGTTGAATGTTCGGCGTTGAATGTTTTCCCAAAACCCACCCCTCATCCTCAATCCTTCTCCCCTCCGAGGGGAGAAGGAGGTTCACCCAGTCGCGCTCCACTTCATCGGCGATGATGCGTAAACAGCCAGCCGGCGATGGCGAGGCAGAGAAAGAAAACCAGGAAGCAGCCGACGGTGATGACGGTCATCACCGTTTTCGCCTTCGCCGCCACCTCCTCGGAGGATTTTTTTTCCGATTCCATGAAGCCGGCGAACTGCGTTTTCAGCGCGGCGGTGAC
Source organism: Limisphaerales bacterium (assembly GCA_043749955.1). Lineage (GTDB taxonomy): Bacteria > Verrucomicrobiota > Verrucomicrobiia > Limisphaerales > UBA11358 > UBA11358. Next base: position 13,010 of record JAYVCM010000191.1, read on the forward strand.
GACGGCCTCGTTTTTTAATTCGAGCGTGAGCCATTTTTCCTCGGCCGCCTTCCATTCGTCCGGCAGCCGGGCGAGCGCGTCGTCGTCCGCCGGCTGAAATCCCCGGCGCAGCCAGAACGGGGAATGTTCCTGCGTCCACAAACGGAAGACGCCGTGGTTGGCGGCGAGGGACTGGATGCGTTTCCAAAACAATTCGCGCGCGTCATCGGCCACGGAAAAATCCGAGTAGCCTTCACTGTGCAGTCTCGCGGCGGTGCGGAGAATCTGAAAACCAATCGCGCCCACCACTTCACCGTCGCGCTCGACGACCTGGAATTCCGTCAGACGGCTTTCCAGATTTGCCTCCGGCAACTGCATCGAAAGCCAGATGGCCTTGAGCGTGGCGAGGTCGTCCACGGTGGCGCGGCGGATTTGCAAGGCTGATGGATTCATTGCGATTGCAGGAGATAAAAAAGTTTGGCTGCGCCGGGATTCATCGGGTTGGTGAGTTTGAAATTGCCGGCAGGATCGAACGGGTTGGTCAAAATGGATTTCCACTGGCTGACGGGGAGCGCAAGATTCGTCGAGGTGAGGACGCAATAATTCTGTCCGGGCCAGCCGTTCGTGCC
>JAYVCM010000192.1:0-4464 GCA_043749955.1 Limisphaerales bacterium
TGCCGCGAACCTTGCATCGGCTGGCGCAGGGGCATTTCTTTCGTCGGCCAGACACTGCGGTCTTCGTAGATGTAGGGCTGGAATTTTTCCGGGAGCGACTCGGAAGTGCGGGTTTCCACCGAGGCAAAATACGGTTTGAATTTCTCGTGATAGTCGAGTCCGGGCGCGCGCATGTGGTAGGCCTCGTGCGGATTGGCCGCGGGGTATTCGACGGTTTTTTCGCAGACGACCGGCACGGGCAGGATGGCGATGCCGCCGGGTTTCAAGATGCGGCGGATTTCCCGGATCGCCTGGTTGTCGTCCGGAATGTGCTCGAGGACGTGGGAGGCAAAAATAAAATCGTAGGTGGCGTCCTTGAACGGCGCGTGCTGGAGGTCAACGTGGTGGTCCACGCCCTTCATGCAGAGGTCGGCGGTTTCGTAGCGGCCGAAGCGGCTGGAGAAAAATTTCCGAAAGAACGGCTCGGGCGCGATGTGGAGCATCTTCATTTTGGAGGGGTCGAGGCCGTCCAGGATTTCAGTCACGACGAGATACTGCACGCGATGGCGTTCGAGCGTGCCGCATTGGGGACATTCGACGTGCAGCCGGAGGCCGGCGAAGGAATCAAAGTCGCGGAACGGCCCGTGATAATGGCACACGGGACATTCAAACTGCGGCTTGTCGCGGTTCAAGGTCTTGAACAGCGGCGCGGGGAGCCGGATTTTATTTTTCAGCCTATGGAGCAGGTCGCCCATTTTATCCCTTCGTCACGGAATGATCTGGCAGACGTTTCAATTCTAGGGATAGGGTTTCGTTTGCGGATTGTGCGGCGGGTCAACAAAGATGCTGTTGGTCGGCGGGGCATTGGTGGTCGGCGGGACGACCGGCGGCTGGTTGGTCGTGTTGTCCGTGAGGGTGAACGGGTGCGGGTAGATGAACGGTGAATAGCCCGGCTTGGGCACGTCGTTGAAGTAGTCGCGACCCTCCTTGATGTTCGGATACAGCGTTCCGGCGCGGGAGGGAATGGTTGTGGGCACCTGATACATGACGGAAAGGGAATTGCCCCACACATACATCGGGTCGGACGTTTCGTGCAGCCAGACGGGGGTCGGGCTGTCGCCGGAGAGGGGGTCGGACTGGCCCATGCCGGGCTGGTCGAGCATGGGATAAACTTTGTGAAGCTCAAAGGGGCTGCCAGCGGTGAAAGTGATTTGCAACCACGCGCGGCGGGACGTTAGAAACTGCATGGTGTTGGCGGAATTGGCGATGACCATGCCGCAAAGCTGGCTGCTGGGATTGTAAACCGTGCAGCCAGCCCACTGGTTTACGGTCCAGTTGGCGCCCGCCACGACCAGGGCGTTGGAAGTGACGCTGGCGGTGCCGGTGAGGAGCGCCGGGCCGTTGGAATCCCAGCCGCGCAGGCCGGTCGCGCCGAACCACGGGAGGAAGCCGGTGTCATTGTCCGTGGCGCGGTAATAGTTCAAGCTGGCCGTGCTCCAGTAGCCGACGGCGGTGTTGCTGAAAATCACGGCGCTGCCGCCGCGGAGGTCGCACATGGTGTAAAAATTGTTGTATTGCTGGCCGCCGCCCCACGAAAAATTGTTTGCATAAACCTCGACATAACGGGCGCTGCGGTTGCGCTGCGAGGTCTCGGCGCCGTGCGTGTTGAAATACGCGCCGACGAGCGTGTTGTGGCGAAACACCGCGCGCCCGCCGTTGGAAATGTCCACCGCGCAAAAGTTGACGGCCGAAAAAATATAATTGTCCTCCATGTAAAGGGCATTGCTTGAGCCAGCCTGATACGGCGTGGACCAGGACACGTCACCGAAACCATCGCCGTCCACGATGATGGCATTGGCCATTTCCTTCATCAGGAACGAGCAATGGTCAATCAAGCCGTTCACCTGGCTGCCAATATGGATCGGCTTGCCGGTCAGCCAGGCAAAGACACAGTGGTCAATGCGCAGGCGCGGGGAGGAGCCATAGACGATGATGTCGCCGGTGTAATTTTGGAAGGGATACTTGTTGATGACGCCGACCTTGATTTGCAACTGCGTGATGCGGGACAAGGCGCTGGGCGTGGTGCTGACTTGAATCAGCGCCTGGCCGTTGCCGACGGCCGGGCTTTCGTCCACGATGACGGTGCGGTCGGAGCCGGAACCTTGCAGGGTGATGCCGCTCAATTGCAAGGTGCCGGTCCAGGTGTTCGTGCCGGGCGGGAGGATGATCGTGTCGCCCGGCGCGGCACTGGCGACGGCGGCGCTGACCACGCTAAACGCGCCGCTGGCGAGGGTGTTCGTTGCGGCGCGCAACTGGTCCAGCCCGCCGAGCAGCAGGAGGGCTGCGAAAAGGATTTTTGTTTTCATAATAAATTGGAGCCGCCGTGCGTGGCCAGCTATAAAAGCAAATGAGTTATAGCAGCAAACAGGCCGTTTTCAAAATCATTTCTATCCGGGCCAAAACATTTTTTCCGCCCCGGCGACCGGCCAGTATTCATACAGGACGGGTCTGTTTTCAGGCCACGATTTCGCCTTCAAACCCGGCGCGGCCGGTGGTGGCCTCCGTTTTCAGGCCGGTGGCCGGGGCGGCGGTGGCCGCATACATCGGGCAATCAATGGCGATCATGTAAAAAACAAACCAGACCGGATGGGTGGCCTTGAAGGCGGCCTCCGTCCAGTTGTAGAGCACAAACGCCGCAAGGAAAGCCAGGCGGAACCGTCCAAATTCATCACCCGAAAGCAAGGCGCGGCGGCCTTTGAAAAACGTCGCGACAATCAACGCCAGCATCAACGCCAGCCCGATCAGCCCCAGACTCAAATACGTTTCCAGATAGCCGTTATGCGCCTGGATGGGATGCCACCAAAAATGCCGCCAGATCTGCTCGCGCCGGTCACCGAGCCAGAAACTTTCAAACCCCGCGCCCAGGAGGGGATTGGTCTGCACCTCCAAAACCAGCTTCCACACCTTGGTCCGGTCGGTCAAGGTCGGATCTTTGCCCAGCAGGTTAATCACCAGATCAATGATGCCAAACAGCATTTCCGCCAGCCCGAAGGCGAGGCCGCCCACCAGGAGATAGGTGCCAATCCGCCGGCGGTCCACAAACGGCAGGCCCAGAAACAAAATGAGCGCCACCCCGACCAGCAGCGAGACGGTGGAGGTTGAGCTATGCACGCTGTTGAGCAGCCAGCCAATCATGCCCAGAAAAACCACGCATAAAAAAAGTTCCTGCCGCCGCTCACGGGTCTTTTCCGCCTGCCGCGTCTTCAACCAGTGCCAGAAGTAAAACAAGCCCAGGATCAGGCAGACACTGCCCATCATGTTTTTGTCCAGCGTAATGCCCGTCAGTCCCGCCGGCCCGCCAAAGGGATTGTCTTCATGGCTCCACTCTGGAAAATATTTAATGAACAGGATGGAGATCGGAACGATGATATACGCGCACCGTTTGATCAGCCGGGTGACCGCCTCCTCCGGGTCCGGCTCGGTGAACACCACCAGGGTCATGATGGGATGACCGAGGATTTTGATCCAGCGTTTGAAGGCAACGAACTGAAAGTCGGACCAGAAAATTGCCAGAAAACAATAGATCAAAAAAATCGTGAGCCAGCGGTTGTGTGCCATGATCTCGGCCAGGTTGATGCGCCGCTGGTAAAGCACGTGCGCCCCGGCGAGGATGAGCAGAAAAAACGCCACCGCGTCCACCGGCGTTCCCTCCTCATTCGAGCCGCCGCCGCCCAGCCCGCCGCCGATCAGCTCCAGCCATTGTGCCACCGTCCGCGAGCCGATGAGCAGCAGCCACAGCGTGGGGATCCACAATGCGCGCGTGACGTTGGGCCGCTCGCGGAAATCGCGCCGGAACAGCCAGACGACGAACCCGAGGACCAGCACGGAGGCAAGGAGCGGAGGCATGGGCGAAATTATTTTCCGGCGCGCTGGTTTTTCCCGGCCAGATCCGCGACGAGGCGCACGAAGTTTTTTTCCTCCATGTCCCAACTGTGCCGCTCGTAGATGGCGCGGCCTTTTTGGAGCCTTTGATCCAGGGCGGACGGGTTCCGCCAGGCCCATTCGATTTTTTCCGCGAGGCTGGCCACGCTGCCCGCGTGGAAATATAAAACCTCATCCGCCGAGAAATAATCCTGGATGCCCTGCGTGTCCGGCACGATGACGGGCTTGTGCATCGCGAGGTATTCAAAGATGCGCGTCGGAAAATTGATCTGCGTGAACGAGCTGGCACGGTTCGGGATCACCCCCACGTCAATTTTTGAGATGCAGCCGGCAATCTCCTCCAGCGACTTGAACCCGTGCGCTTTCACCACGTCCTCGAGCTTCAATTCGCGCACCAGTTCCGCGATGGTCTTCGAGTAGTCCGTCGGCTCGCCATACATGTGGAGCTGGAGGCCGGGAATGGTGGCGCGCAACTGCGCCACGGCGCGGATGGCGATGTCCAGCCCGTGCCGTTCCACCAGCAGGCCGTGATACATCAGGATG
>JAYVCM010000193.1:0-7918 GCA_043749955.1 Limisphaerales bacterium
GCTTTCCTGAAACAGGCCGGACGCGAACAGGCGGCACAAATTTGGAAGGAATATCCAATTCTTGAATACGGCAAAGATTGGGACGCGCCGGACTTGTAAGTTGGAGTTCAACCTTTAGGTTGTTCCGAATCAAATGAAGACGCTGACAAGCTAAAGCTTGAACTCCAACATGAAACATTTCAAAGCCATCGCCGCGATGTCGCTGAACCGCGTGATTGGTGCCGGGAATAAAATCCCGTGGCATCTGCCGGAGGATTTCAAATGGTTCAAGCAGATGACCTCGGGCAACGTCGTCATCATGGGCCGCAAGACATTCGAGAGCCTCGGCAAGCCGCTGCCCAACCGCATCAACATTGTGTTGAGCCGGCATCCGGGCAGGCTGGCGCGTGATTTTCCAGAAACGTTTGGCGCGGCCTGGGTGGGGCGGGGGAAGACGCACATCCCGGACCGGCCGCATCAGTTTGAACTGCCGAAGGTCGGCGGCGCGGCGGCGGTGGATCTGCGCATCATCAAAGACGTGCTGAAACTGGATCCGGCGAGTTCGCCGCTGGAATTTTTCATCGCCGGCGGCGCGCAGATTTACGAGCAGACGTTGCCGCTGTGTTCCGATCTTTACCTGACGCTGGTGAAACGCGAGGTGGCGGGCGGCGATGCTTTTTTCCCGCCGTTCGAGGACAAGTTTGAATTGGTGGAAACGATACGCGACGAGCCGGAGTTCAAGATTTTGCATTACCGGCACAAGTCGCTGATGGAATAATCCGGTGGGGTCGTGTTGCCGCGCGGCCAAATTGAGGTAGGGCAGAGCTGCCGCTCTGCCCATTTCTCCCCGTCAGCCAGCGTAGCGCGGCTGACGGCATCCATTCGTGGTTACTCGAAGGCCAGAACATCGCTGCGCTCGTTCTGGCGGGTAGTTTGGGCGGCGCGGCAGCGCCCGCCCTACCATGATTGAAATAAAAAAAACGGCGGACTGTTGCCAGTCCGCCGTTTTGAATTCTGCGAGGTGGATTATTCCTTGTCGCTGGTGTCGAGCGCGTCGAAGGCGTGTTGCAGGGCAACGAGGTCTTCGCCGGGCTTGAGCGAGTCGAGGATCTTCTGCTCTTCCTTGATCTGCTCGTCCGTGTAGCTGGCCGCCTTGATGGACAGGCCGATGCGGCGTTCGTTCTTGTCAATTTTCACGACGCGTGCGCTCACGTCCTGGCCGGCCTTGAGCACGTTCTTGATCTTGTCCACGCGTTCCTCGCTGATCTGCGAGATGTGCACGAGGCCGTCAATTTCATGCTGCAATCCGACGAACGCACCGAAGCTCGCGAGCTTGGTGACTTTGCCCTGCACGAGGTCGCCGACCTTGTAGAGCTTCTCGATGTTGTCCCACGGATCCACCTCGAGCTGTTTCATGCCGAGCGCGATGCGCTGGTTCGGACGATCCACTTCGAGCACGGTGGCCTCGACGACGTCGCCCTTCTTCATGACTTCGCTCGGATGATTGATCTTGCGCGTCCACGACATGTCGGAGACGTGGATCATGCCGTCAATGCCTTCTTCCAGCTCGACAAACGCGCCGTAGCTGGTGAGGTTGCGCACCTGGCCTTTGACCTTGAGGCCAACGGTGTATTTCGCGGCGGCACCGTCCCACGGATTCGATTCCAACTGGCGGACGCCAAGGGAAATCTTCTGCTCGTCGCGGTTGATGCCGAGGACGACCGCTTCAATTTCCTGATCCTGCTTGAGCACGTCGCTCGGTTTGGCGACGCGTTTGGTCCAGGAAAGTTCCGTGACATGCACGAGGCCTTCCACGCCGGGTTCGAGCTGCACGAACGCGCCGTAAGGCACGAGGCTGACGACCTTGCCCTTGACCTTGGTGCCGATGGGAAACTTCGCTTCGATGTTGTCCCACGGATTGGCCATCTTCTGCTTGAGGCCGAGGCTGACGCGTTCCTTTTCCTTGTTCACGTCCAGCACGACGACGTCGAGTTCCTGGCCGACCTTCAAAATTTCCGACGGATGACCGAGGCGGCCCCAGCTCATGTCCGTGATGTGGAGCAGACCGTCGAGGCCGTTCAAATCAATGAACGCGCCGAAATCGGTGATGTTCTTGACAATGCCCTTGCGGACGTCGCCCGGCGTCATGTCCGCCAGCAGCTTGCCGCGCTTCTCATTGCGTTCGGCCTCGATCAATTCGCGGCGCGATAGCACGATGTTCTGGCGGTCCTGGTTGATCTTGACGACCTTGAACTCGTAGCTGTTGCCGACGAAGGACTGCAAATTTTTCGGGGTGATGACGTCGAGCTGCGACGCGGGCAGAAAAGCCTCGACGCCGACATTGACGACCAATCCGCCTTTGACAACGGACTTGACCTTGCCCATGACGCGGCCGCCTTCGTTGCAGATGGAGAGGATGCGTTCCCAGTTCTTCTTGAACTCCGCCTTTTCGTGGGAGAGGACGACGGTGCCGTCCTTGTTTTCGAGCTTCTCGACGAGCACATCAATTTCGCTGCCGACCTTGATGGCATCCATTTCGATGAATTCATTTGCGGAGATGACGCCTTCGCTTTTGTAGCCGATGTCCACCACAACTTCGTTCTTGCGGACTTCGATGACGGTGCCTTTGACGATCTGACCTTGAGCAACGAGCGACTTGCCGCTCTGCTTCATGGCTTCTTCCATTGTGAGCATAACTTTTATGGGGATGACTGTGGGAGGCTTTTCGTCCCAAGCGGGACTGGAAGACTCCATTGCCTAAAACTAACTAACGCTGCCAGGGCAACGGAGGTTAATGGTTAGGTTGATTGTTTACGATTTTTTCTCAGCCTTAATGAACATCCGCACACGCGGCGTTCAGGCAGGGTGGAGAATAGGGGAAAAGCCGTTTATGGCAAGGAGATTTTACCGCTTGGGAGTTTGACGAAACGGCTGGTGCTTCTGGAATGATGCCAAACGATTTTTCATTGCTTTGCGCTTATCATTATTTGTTTCGTCCAAATTCAAAGCTTGTTCCTGAAATTTAATTGCTTGCTGGAAATCGCCTGCTTCCGCGAACGCTGCTGCCAGAGTGTCCACGCGCGTCCAATTCTTCCAATCCGAGAACTCGCAGGCTTTCGTGGCGGCTTCGACCGCCTCTTTGCCATTTCTAAACGAAGTGACCGGGCAAGTGGCGCGTAACCATCCGAGATTATTCCAAGCACTTGCATTTTTCGGATCAATTTGAATTGCCTGATAATAGTCTTTTAATGCTTCATCGAATTGTTCTTTGTTGTTGTAGCAAAATCCGCGCATTGCCAAGGAAGTGGCGTCATTGGGGTCGAGGCGCAGACTCTTATTCCAATCGCCAAGCGCGCGGTCAAATTCGTCTATGGCTGCAAAGCAAGACGCCCGTTGTTGGAACGCCAAGTGATTCGTTGGATTTAGCAGGATATATTTGCTCCAGTCTTTGATTGATTTTGCAAATTCACCTTTGGCACGGTAGGCGGTCGCTCGATTAAGAATTGCAAAGTCATTCGTGGGATTAAGTTGAATGACGCCGCTGAAGTCGGCGATTGCCTTGTCCAAATTGCCTTCGCTGAAATGGAGGGCGCCCTCAACCATCAGCTTGTCAACCCTGCTCAAATTATTGGTTCCTTCCGCATTCGCGGAATTAAAAGTTACAGCAATCGCTATAAGAATTAGAAAAATACGCAGTCTGGATTTTTTCATAAGCATGACGCTATTTTGCACAGCCGCTTTTTATCGAGAACAGTTCTATGCCACTTCCAAAATCGCCTGCGGATGACGCGACGCCACTTTGAGCAGCACCTTCGCCGGTCCGGCGGGTTTGCGGCGTCCCTGTTCCCAATTTTGCAGCGTGTTCTCGCTGATGCCCAGCAACCGCGCGAACTTGTGCTGCGACAATCCCAGCTTGGAACGCACGCGCACCACGTCGTTGCCCGTCTTCACCTCAAAGGTGCGGGACGGTTTCACTTTACCACGTTCAATCGCGGTCGCTTCCTTCACGCTCTGCAACAATTCTTCAAAAAGTTCTTTTTTCATATTCAAATCTCCAGCGCACGCCGGAGCAGTTTCAATTGTTCCGCGCTCAAGTCATCCATCTCATTTTTCGGATAGATGAACAGCATCGAAATCCGATCCCTGCTGATCCACCAAAAATAAATCACCCGGACGCCGCCGCTTTTGCCATGTCCCTTCGCCGCCCAGCGAATTTTCCGAAGCCCACCGCTCCCACGAATCACATCGCCGGCTTCAGGATGCTTTGCCAGATGCGTTTGCAACGCAGCATAACTTTCGTCGTCCAGCAGGTGCAGCACCCGCTTGGTAAAGGTTGGTGTCTCGACAAAGACCACCGGAAGAGACTACGCCATTGGCGTAGTCATCGCAATTGGAAAATTTGCCATCACGACTTGATGTCGCGCACTTGAAAGACGCAGATGCCTATGATGAGAAACGTCAGGTTGAAGCCGAACAGGATGCCCAGCGATTCGCCCACCTGCCACCACGCGATGTGTTCGGAAAAAAGCAGTTGCCAGACGTTGAGATGGTAGCCGAGAAAACATTCCTTGAGGTCTTGAAAATAGGGGATCTCCATCAGGATGCGGTCAATCAGCAGCACCGACAGCGCGAGGATGGCGGCGGCGGCGGGCTTCATGTTGAAGCACGAAAACATGAACGCCAGGCTCATGATCGTGACGGCTTTGATGACCATGAAAAGATGCGCGAGAAGAAAACGGTGCCAGCCTTCGGAGAAACTGAACACGCCGAGAATCTGGTCGGGCAGTTGCGCGAACAAGCCGCCGGTCACGGGAAAAAACAGGCCGCACACCAGCAGCCCGCCAACGCCCAGCGCCAGCACCAGCACAAACGAAAACACCACGCCCGCCAGCCATTTCAGGCAGAGCAGCCGGACGCGCGAAATGGGCCGCGACAGAATCATCCGCAACGTTCCGTCTTCCGCCTCCTTGCTTACCATGTCGCCGCCGATGAGCGCGACGTAGAGCGGCAGCATCGTGTAAGCCAGCACCAGCACCATCACGGTGGCGACGGTGAGCATGGAAATATATTGTTCCGCGCCAAATCCGCTCCGCTCGACGTTGCGCATCAAGCCGCGGTAAGCCGGATGGTAAAAGCGGAGCAGGCTCACGATGAGCAGTTGCGCCAGCAGCAGCATGAGAAAGCCCATGTAGGTGCGCTTCTTGCCAAAGAGCTTCCACAATTCGTTTTTGAGCTGGTAGAAAAACATGATTTAGTTCCCGTCCGGTTTCATCAGCGCCAGATAAAAATCCTCCAGCGTGTCCTCCTGCGGCGCGATTTCAAAAACGGAAATCCCGCGCTCGACGAGCAGCCGCACCACCTGATCCGTCGCCACGCCGTCGCTCAAGGAAATTAATTTCTCGTCGCGGTCGGCGGTGATGAGATTGGCGCGGCGTAGCTGTGCCACCGCCGAATTAAAATCCCCGACGCGCAGCCGCACCCAGTTCTGTTTGCGCGTGGCCTCGGCGAGCGTGCCATCAAAAACTTTTTTGCCTTGATTCAAAACAGCGATGCGCGTGCAGAGCTGTTCCACTTCGTTGAGCAGATGTGACGAGAGCAGGATGGTCAGGCCGAATTCGTCGTGCAGCCGCAGGATGGTCTGCCGCATTTCATGGATGCCCTCGGGGTCGAGGCCGTCGCCCGGCTCGTCGAGGATCAGCAGTTCCGGCTGCGGCAACAGCGCCTGCGCCAGCGCCAGCCGCGCCCGCATCCCGTGCGAGTAGGTTTTCACCATGTGTTTCTCGCGCCCGGTCAAACCCACCCAGTCAATGACCTCGTTGATCCGTTTCGCGGAAGTCGGCGCGGTGTAGTGGGTCAGGATTTCCAGATTGCGCCAGCCGCTCAAGTAATCATAAAAAACCGGCGACTCAAAAATCGCGCCGACTTTTTTCAGCGCGTGCTGGCGCTGCGCGGTGACATCGAATCCGCAGATGCGGATCTCGCCGTCCGTCGGCCAGACCTGGCCGAGCATCATGCCGATGGCGGTGCTTTTGCCCGCGCCGTTGTGGCCGAGCAGCCCGAAAATTTCCCCGCGCTTCACTTCGAGGTCGAGGTTTTCCACCGCCATCCGGCGTCCGAAATTTTTCCGCACGTTACGCAGTGAGATCATGGGCCTTCGTAGAAATTTTTGATGTGCTGGTCGGCATACAGGAAATTGACGGCGTGCTTCGGGCCGTTGGCGCTGTGAAAAGTCTCCTTGTCAAAAAATACCACCACCCTCGCCAGCGGATCAGTCATGCCCATCTGAACTGGATGGAGCGCGTCCTGGCCGTTGAGCAGGACGTTCCACGAATAGCTGGAGCCGGTCGTTTCAAAAATTTTGTTGTTGTCCGACGGGCAGCGCAAAACCTTCGCCGAACCAAGCTGCGACGCCAGCACGACGTCCACCGATGGGCGGTTGGTCGCGGCGGCGTTGGTGGATTTGTCAAACATCACCGGCAGGCGGTTGTTGTTTTCATCAATGTAAATCTGCAACGCGACGCCGATCTGATGCAGGTTGCTCAAGCACGCCGCCGTGCGTCCGCGCTCCTTCGCGCGCGAGAGCGTCGGGAGCAGCATCGCCGCGAGAATTCCGATGATGGCGATCACCACCAGCAGTTCAATCAACGTAAATGCGCGGCGCCTGGTCATGAAAAATTTCAACGCATCCGTCCACTCCGCACCTGCCGCCCCAGCTCGTCGAGCAACGGCGCGAGTTCCGCCTTCGTCTCGGCGGAACTGTCGGTGTAAAGTTCCTTCAACCCCAGTTGGCGGACTTTCTGTTCCAGTTCGGAACTCAACGGCGGCGGACCGTTCTTGCCGTAATCCCCGACGCTTTTGTTCATGCCGTTCGCGCCCTGTTCCTTCATCCGCCGCATGGCGTCATCAATGAATTTTTTCCGCTTGTCGTCCGGCAACTGGCTGAACGCGTCCATCATCTGCTTAAAACCGGTCGGCAGCGTCGCCTCGATGAATTTCCCGCGCTCGGCCTCGGTCATCGCCGCGAACCATTTTTTCCAGTCGTCGCCGCGCCGCCAGTTCATGCGCTCCTCCAGGGAAAGCTGGTTCACCTTGTCCGCAAAATCGCCGATGGTCTTCTCGCGCGCCGGTGCGGAAAGTTTGGTGAGGTCATTGGCAGTGATATACGCCTGGAGTTTTTCCGCCGTCATCTTGGACTGGCCGGCGAAATGATAAACCGTCCACGCCACGCCCCAGACCGCGACGAGGGCCAGCGCCGCGAAAATCAATGGGCGAAACCTGCGGTTGTTCATGCGCTAAAGTTAATTGAATTCAAAATGCCCGCCATAAAAATCCGGCTAAACAATCGGTAGGGCGGCGCTGCCGCGCCGCCCAAACTTCCCGCCAGAACGAGCGCTGCCAAGTTCTGGCTTCGGGTTGACGCCCGTTGTTGCCGTCAGCCGCGCTGCGCTGGCTGCCGGGAAGATTTGGGCAGAGCGGCAGCTCTGCCCTGCCAAACAATCGGTAGGGCGGCGCTGCCGCGCCGCCCAAACTTTCCTCCTCCCAATGTTAATCAGAACTGCCATGCCCCAAAATTCTATTGCTTCACGGCCAGTTCTGCGGCGCGGACATTTTCCGTTTCCGTCAGCGCCGCCGCCAGCCGCGCGGCCAGGGTTTTGACCTGCGGCGGGTGCAGCAATTTAAAATGCCGGCCGTCGAGAACTTCCTCGGCGAATCCGCCGCGCGTGATCTGCCCGCAAATTTCCAGCGCGGTCGGCCGGCGCGTGTGCCGCGTCACCCCGGCCCGCCACAGCCGCACGGGGGCGGCGACGGTTTCCAGTTTCATCGTGCGCACCAGGTTCGCGTGCCGGTTGAACAGCGCGAGAAATTTTCTCACGCCCAAATCCGCGCCGCCGTCCAGCTTCAGCCCGTGTTCGGCCAGCCAGTCCAGTTCCAGCTTCAA
>JAYVCM010000194.1:0-2639 GCA_043749955.1 Limisphaerales bacterium
CGTTTTCGTTTGGAGTTCCGCCTTTAGGCGGCAAGGCGCGGTGGAAGCCCCAAACCGCCTAAAGGCGGAACTCCAAACGGCGGCAGTGTTGTTCAATTGCTCTTGAGCCGGTAGAACGTCGCCTTGTTCGTGGCCGGCGCGGGCAGTTGATAAAAACCATTGGAGATGGTCGCCGAGTTGGTGATGTCCTTCCAGGCATTCGTGGCCAGCAAGTTGGTGTTGCTTTGGAGTCCGTAATTCAAGGAGTTATTGGTGGCCCAGGACAAAATGACGTTGCTGCCCGACCGGCTGATGTTGACGGTCGGGACCGGCAGCAGGCCATAAACATTTAGGCGGCTGGAAAAGGTGGCGAGATAAACTTTGCCGTTGGCGACGGTCGGCGGCACAAACTTGGCGAACGTGCCGACGGAATCGCGCGCGCTGACCTGCTCGGAGTTCCAAAGTTCGTTGGTGACATTGGCGGCGGCGTAAGCGTGCAGGATGCCGGGGCGAACCTCGTTGTTGGCGTTGCCGGTGTATTGGTGCGAAACCCAGACGAGGCCGCTGCCGGCGTTGGTGCCGTTCGCCGAAAGCGACAGGATGCCGCCGGGCATGCCCACGGGCGCGGCCGTCGGACTGTGGGAAAAGTTTGGCAGCAGAAACTGGCTGTTGGTCGGGTTGAATTGAAACTGGCGCAGGTAGTCGGATTCGCCCATGACGTAGATGCAGGAGCTGGCCGGCCCGGTCCACCAGACGGGGCCGCCATGGATGTTGTTGTTTCCTCCCCCCGGAGTGGTCACTTGAAACGACTGCACGATGTTGGTGTCGGCACTGGAATAACTCAAGCCACCCATGGTGTCGCGATTGACGACGTATATTTTTCCCTCCTTGCTGCCGGCGAGGGCGAGCGAGGTGCCGGGCACCAGCAGGATGCCGCAGGAACCCAGGTCAAGGTCCTGGGCGTTCAGCGATGACCAGTTATACGGCGTGAACCAACTGGACACGGTCATGTTGGTGCCGCTGCGGGTCAGCTTCAAAAGACTTTCGCCGCGGTTGATGGGGTCGCGCGGGTCGCCGTTGGTCGTGTTGCCCACGGTGCCGTTCCCGACGGACACATATAAATTGCCATTGGTATCGGCGGCGGGCGCCTGGCCGCTCATCCAGATGCCGCCTTCAGAACCGTTGGGCGTGGTGGCATAGGCGGCGATCTGCTGCAGGTTCGTCGCGTTGTAACCGATCACCCAGCCGTGATACGGATCCCAGTCGCAATGCGATGACCAGCCGATGTAAACGACCCCGTTCACCAGCGCCAGCCCCGGCCGCTGGTTTTGTTTTTGCGGATCAAAAGTGATGACGCCACCGGCGCTGCCGTCGCCATTGCCGGGACAGGTGGCGGTGATGGTGACGGGGCTGTTCGCTTTTTCCGCACCGGTGGTGAGGTCGAGCGCGTGCAGTTTCTGGTAAAATGCCGTGACGGAGTTGCTCGCAAATTTCGTGCGCGCGACGAAATAAATTGTGCCCGCCACCGGATCAATCACCGGGGTGCCGACGATGCCGAGGTTGCCGCTGAAGTCCGTGTAAATGCCGCCGCACGCCCCGGTCATGTCGGTGTTGCGCACGGGAAAAATGAAATGGTTGGTGTCGTTATAATTCGTCTGCCAGTAAGGCGCGGTGACGGACGGGCTGTCGGCATCGAACGCATACACGGAATTGTTGACCGTCGCGACGAGGAGGAGGTTGTGGACGCCCTGGCCGGGGATCGTCACGTTCGTCATCACGAGCGGCTGCGCGTAAATCTGGTCGTCCACCGTGCGCGTGAACAGCAGGCCGAACCGGTTCGAGTTGACGTTGGCAGTGTTGAGGATTGTTTCCTGAAGGTTCGCGCCCGTGCGCGCCAGATTGTTGTGCTGGGTCAGAACCGCCACATCCGCCGAGGCCGCCGCCAGCGAACCAAGGAAAGTCATCAGAAACGACCAATACTTCATGCGATGCAATGCTGTCAAAAACCTGTGAGAAACCAAGCTCTTTGTCGGCAGCACTTTTTCATCGGGCGCATCTGGACCCTGTTCTTGGCGCAACCCCGGGAGCGCCGGCAGCTTGCCGGCGAGTTAGCGTTCAAACCCACCAGCACCCGCCGGCTGGAAGCCGGCGCTCCCAGTGGGGAAACACGCCTTGAAACCAATCAAGTTCAAAAAACCAGAACCGTGTCCAGTGGCGCGCTTTTTCATCGGGCGATGGCGGGCGGCTTCGGGGAAGGATTTGATTTCCGCCGGAATTTTATCTTGAAGAGTCGAGGCGCTGCCGGAGGACGGAGCGCCGGTTCAACTGGCCATAGACGTTCAGCCGGTTGGAAAAGGTGGCGAGATAAACCTTGCCGTTGGCGACGGTCGGCGGCACAAATTTGGCAAACAGCCCGACCGAATCCCGCGCGCGGTTTTGTTCCGAGTTCCACAGTTCCTGCGAGACGTTTTGCGCGTTGAAGGCGCGCAGGATGCCCGGACGAACCATCTCGTTGGCGTTGCCCTCGAGTTGATGGGAGGCCCAGATGATGCCGGTGCCGGATTGCTTGCCATTGGCGGAAACGGACAAAATCCCGCCGGGCCGGCCTTCGGGTGCGACGGCTTTGCCGGCGGCGACCGGCGGCAAGATAAATTTCCCCG
>JAYVCM010000195.1:0-4488 GCA_043749955.1 Limisphaerales bacterium
TGCGTCAACCGGGAAACCGTTAAAACGGTTTCGCATTTTGCCGCCTCTCCAACACCCGGTTGAAACCGGGTGTTAATGAGAAAGCCGCTTGATCACAACTTAAAATTAAAAATATCCTTGTCGAACTTCGCGTAATCCTCGTAACGCAACAATTCGTAAAGCTCCGCGCGCGTCTGCATCTCACCGACCAGCGACGCCTGACTGCCTTCCTTCTTGATCGCCGCCAGCCCATCCTCAATAGCTTTCATCGCCAGCCGCAGCGTCGTCACCGGATAGATCACGAGGTTGAAGCCGAGGTCGGAAAGTTGTTTCGCCGTCAGTAGTTTGCTTTTGCCAAACTCCGTCATGTTCGCCAACAGCGGAACTTTGACAGCTTTGCGGAACTTCTCAAACTCGCCTTCGTCGCCCAACGCCTCTGGAAAAACCGCATCCGCGCCTGCGTCCACATAAGCCTTCGCCCGCGCGATTGCGCCGTCCAGACCTTCGGAAGCCCGCGCGTCAGTGCGAGCCATGATGAGAAAGTTCTTATCGCGACGAGCGCCGAGAGCGGCGCGGACTTTTTCCACCATCGCTTGCGCAGTGACGAGCGACTTGCCGTCAAGATGACCGCAGCGTTTGGGATTCACTTGATCCTCCAAATGGCAACCGCAAAGACCCGCGTCTTCCAGCGTCTGAATCGTGCGCGCCATGTTCAGCGGTTCGCCAAAACCGGTATCTGCGTCAATCAGCGCAGGTAAATCCGTCGCACGGGCAATCGCGCCGCCGCGCGCGGCGACTTCGGACAACGTCGTCAATCCGATGTCCGGCAAACCCAGATCCGCGGACAGCGCCGCGCCGGAAACATAAACGCCATCGAAGCCTTGCCGCTGAATCGCCATCGCCACGAGCGGCGAGAACGCGCCGGGGAAGCGCAGCAGCTTTCCCGACTTGAGCGCCGCGCAGAATTCCTTGCGCTTGTCCGCAGCCGATTTTTTAGCGATGAGCATGGTTTCCAGTTTCTTCGTTACGCGTCACTTTCGTTCCATTCCGTAATCCGGGTGGCGCTTGTTGTGCCGGACGTGCATGACCCGCAGCGAACCGGCATGAATTTCATAAAGCACATGATACGGAAAGCGCGGGAGATTCGCCCGCCGAAAACCGCGCCCAGCTGGATGATTCCGCAGCGGATTTTCCCCGGCTTGTTCAATCACGGCTTTCACTTCCGCTTCGAATTCATCCGCGAGCCGTGCCGCAATCTCATCGTAATATCTCAACGCCTCGGCGATGTCCCGCTTCACCAGCGGGTGATATTTCACTTCCACGAAGCGCGTTCCTGTTTTACGGCGGCCCAAAATTCGTCCGCGGAAATCAAAGCCGCCTTTCCTGCGTCCAATTCGTCCCGCCGCCGCGCCGCCTCTTCAATGCCGGCGTCGGCTTCATCCTCCGCCGCATGGGGTGGCAAGGTGTCCAGCAACCACGCCGCGAGCGAGCCGCGTGCCTTGTCCGGCAATTCTGCAACCGCATCTTTAATTTGGCTCAATGACATGGCTCGAAAATACTCCTGCTGGGTTTCGCCTGCAAACGCTAAAAAATCCCCCGTTGGTCGCGCGTGGCACAAGTCAGTTTGTTCGGCGGCAGCACGACATTCAGTTCGCCGACTTCCGCCGCTGAAAGCTGCGGCAGGCGTTGGACGAGTTGCAAAAAGCGTTTTGATTCGTCGGCAGAAATCAATTCTTCCGTCAACGTCTGGAACTTGTGGATGTAATTCGCCCGCGCAAATGGACGCGCACCCAGCGGATGCGCATCTGCCACTGCAATTTCATCGGTCAGTTTGCGCCCGTCGGCAAAGGTAATTTCCACGCGACCGCCAAAAGCTTTTTCCTTTGGATCAATTGAATGATAGCGCCGCGTCCATTCGGCGTCTTCGCGCGTCGTGATTTTTTTCCAGAGCGCGACGACTTCGGGATGCTTGGCGACTTCGGGCGCGTAGCTTTTGACGTGATGCCAGAAGCCGGTGTGCAGCGCGGCGGCGAAGATGAACATAATGCTGTGGTCGAGCGTCTCGCGGCTGGCGTTCGGGTCGGACTTCTGCGGGTCGTTCGCGCCCGTGCCGATGACGTAATGTGTGTGATGGCTCGTGTGGATGACGATCTCGCGGATGGTTTTCAGGTCGGCGATCTGCTGGCGCAACTTGAACGCGAGGTCAATCCATGCCTGCGCCTGATACTCGGCGGAATGTTCCTTCGTGTAGGAATCGAGAATCGCACGGCACGGTTCGCCGGGCGCGGGCAGGGGAACGTCGTAGCTCGCGTCCTTGCCGCCGAGCATCCAGGCAATGACGCTGTCCTCGCCTTCGTAGATTGGCGACGGGCTCTTTTCGCCGCGCATCGCGCGATCCACGGCCTCGACCGCAAGCTTGCCGGCGTGCGCGGGCGCGTAGGCTTTCCAACTGGAAATCTCGCCCTTGCGCGATTGCCGCGTGGAAAAGCCGACATGCACGGCCTGTTGAACCGCCTGATAAATCGTGTCGGTGTCGAGCCCGAGCATCGCGCCGATGCCGGCGGCGGCGGACGGACAAAGATGCGCGATGTGATCCTTTTTGTGTTCGTGCAGGCAGATCGCGCGCACGAGGTCCATCTGGATTTCGTAGGCGACGACGAGGCCGCGCAGCAACTGCGCGCCGGTGCAGCCGCATTGCTGCGCCACGGCGAGCAGCGGCGGGATGTTGTCGCCGGGATGCGAATAATCCGCCGCGAGAAATGTGTCGTGCATGTCGAGTTCGCGCACGGCCACGCCGTTGGCCCACGCGGCCCACTCGCAATCGAAGCGCTGGTCGCTCGCTACGCCAAATAGAGTTGCGCCGCTGCGTAGTGGCACAGGCATCTTGCCTGTGAGTTCCTGCCCGGATTCGAGTTGAGCACTATTGAAACTCACAGGCAAGATGCCTGTGCCACTATCCACGCGCGGATGCGCGAGCGCCTGCGTGCGAGCATTGGCGACAGGTGTGCGGTTGATGGCGGCGAGCGCGACGGAGGCGTTATCAATGATGCGATTGATGACCATTTCGCCCGCAGCGGAATCAATCGCCGCCTTGTCGGTGGCGACGGACGCAATTTTCCAGGCGAGTTGCTCGGTCTTCGGAAGCAGCGCTTTCGACGGGTGGACTTTGACGTGGTGGGTTAGCACAAAAAAATCAGCCTTGGAAAACCGTTGAAACGGTTTCGCATATCAGGAACGGAATAGTCACCCAACTAAAGTTGGGTGTTAATGAGAGGGCGGAGCGGGCCGGAACGAAGTTTTGTATTCGTTCATGTTGGCACACTGTTCTGACAGCAAAAGTCGGCATTGATTATTTTAATTCGCGGGTTGTTACGGTTCGGCTGGCTTCCGCTCTGCTTCTCATTAACCCCTCGTTTTAACGAGGGGTTTGGCTGGCGGCGGCACAGCGGGAACCGTTTCAACGGTTTCCTCATCGCGCCAGACCAGCCCATAAACTTTCACAAATTGTTTATATTCGTCGGCGAATGATTTTATCCGATGATGCTCCGCTTGTCCGGCAATGTAAGCGCAAACTTCATCCACTCCTGACTGTGAAATCGAAAACGCGCCGTAGCCGCGTCCCCAGGCAAACTTTCCCGCGAGCAAATCGCGCTCATTGATCCAATGCGAGGAAGCGCCTTTCAGCAGTTTCACCACTTGCTCAATGGTCAGGTTCGTCGGCAGGTCAATCAACGCATGAACGTGTTCGGTGTTCACGAAATTGATCTTCATATAGATGCCGTTCTGCCTGGCATAATCAGTCAGGAAGCCGGACACCCTGGCGGCGGCCGGCGGCGCGAACATCCCTTCGCGTTTCAGTGTTCCCCAAATCAGATGAAGCCAGCAGCGGGAGTAGGCGTGGGTGGACATGGTGTTTGAGTAAAACCGTTAAAACGGTTTCGGTCGCTCGTCGTTGTGGTCAACACCCAACTGAAGTTGGGTGTTAATGAGAAAGCCCCCGTGCAAGTTCCGCCCATTGGCAATGGCTGTGGTCGTTGAATGGCAATCTTCATGAATGGCGGTTTGCGAATGGATTGCTTTCTGAATTTTCATTAACCCCTCGTTTTAACGAGGGGTTCAGGGTGAACGCGGTTTGCAAAAACTGTTTCAACAGTTTCATTCGTTGAAATATTTTATCGCGCCAGCGCCTGCGATTGTTTCACGAAGTCATCGCCGGTCCATTCGCCGTCGGCTTGCACCATTTTCTTGGCGGGCGCGGCGGCGGCGGCGGCTTTTTGCGCAGCTTTGCGTTCGGTCTGGCGTTTGACCAAATCCGCGTGCGTGGTGAAATAGTCGAGGCTCTTGCCTTTGAAATCGGCGAGCGTCTCGAACTTGTGCTTGTCCATGAACGCGAGCAGTTCGTCGCACATCGGCTTCACCATTTCGTAGCCGAACTTCATCACGCCGGTGCAGACTTGCACGGTGTCGCCGCCAAGCAGGATGAACTCCGCCGCATCGCGACCGTTCTCC
>JAYVCM010000196.1:0-4937 GCA_043749955.1 Limisphaerales bacterium
TCTCCGTCCGAAAACTTACTTTCAATTTCCAATCCCCGGCGCTTGGCGTATTTGCGAATCACACGCATCTGATCGCTGATCGAAGATTGCCCGTGTTTCTTGGACTCCCTGACATAAATGGCGGCGCTCTTGGGCGGCAATTTTGCTTTTCCTGTATTCATAAAAAATCAATTAGTCGCCGCTGATGACGAAATCAAAATTGCGGCTTGTCTGTTCCCTGATTTTGAAAAGCAACACGCCGGGAACATTTCGTTCGGCACTCAAAAATGATTCAATGGCTCTTTTCATTGGCACGAAAAGATTTCCACGGATTCCTTTTCAGGAAAATAATCAAGTTGTGTGGAGTCAGATCAATTGACGATTCCACCTTTAGTATTAGGCGAGTGGCAGCGATAACGACCAAACAAAGTGATCCCGAATCTATTCACAAGTGTCCCGGTTATTTTTTCGAGGTCGCCGAAAGCCGCGACTAATACCTGCCACCATCCATCTGCATCTGGATGAGGAGGCGAACGTTCCACCACGGACTTTATGACACGGTTAATTTCTGGAATCCATTTAGCGAACCGATTCCAGTATTGTTGCAGAAGCGGAAGCCACGAAAGCGCGCTGGTGCCCAAGGTTCCGCCAAAAAAATCATTCGTAGTGGTATTCAAAACCAGCCGGTATGGTTGCGCGAATGATGGAAGGATGCTGACTGTTCTACCACAAAGACGACATCGAAACCGCCGAACAAAAATGCTTAAAACACAGCTTTTTGTGCTGGTAACATTGCGGGAATAATAACCCAGCGCAGCCAGCGCGCCGTGAATTTTACAATGAGGACACTTAATCGGTGGCTGAATATTGCGGTGAAAACTCTCGTTCGCGTAACGCTCAAGACTTAACGACATTGCGCAAATGATCTGCATGAATCTCGTCGTTGCATGTGCGGCAATTCAATGGTGCAATTCCCAGATGCGGCGCAACCCACTCGTCCATTCTCCTAGTGCCTTCCGTGCAAGCACGAAGTCGGTGAGTTCTTTTTCCTGATGCGCGACGTAATTGTTGCGGAAGGTATTGATGTCGCTGACCAATTTGTGGATGTCTTCCGGCACGGAAGAAAAATGCCGGTTCACCGCCTCAAAAACCGCGCCTGCCGGAATGTTCGGCTTGCGCGAGTATTGCAAACACCAGCGCAGCAATCCGATTGGACTCATGCCATTGTGATCTACCAGCGTTCGCTTCAAGTCCTTGCCGCGCCGCCGATACATTTCCGCGTCTTTGTCCGACAGTTGGCTCAAGTCCGGTTCAAAAAACGCGCGTTGTGCTTCGCGTTCCGTTGGAATATCAGCGACAAGCAACTTCAGCATGACCGCGCGCGATGCTTCGTCCAGCGGGCCGAGCAACGGCGTGAACACCGGCGCGAAAGATTGACCTGCCTTGTTCTCTAAGAATCGAAACAGGCTGATTGCTTGTTGAACCATTTTTTGGTGTGCGGGCGGCAACCCTGAAAAATCCGCTTTGCTGATGAACTCGTCTGCATCCTCGGCGCGCGTTTCACCAAACACGAGCGTGAGTTGCGGCTCTGCTGCTTCATCGAGCAAATCTTGCAACGCGGGTTCGCACGAGCGCATCAAAACATCTAGCCGGTTGTCGCCGAACGCCTCGAACGTCTGCTGCGGAACATAATGATAAACCCACTTTGTTTTCCCCTTCGACGCCGCCTTGCACCACGCCACGGCTGCGCGCGCTTTCAATGGAACGTCTTTATCCACGCGTCCCTTTGTTTCGTTGAGGACATAATTGCCATCGTTCAGGCGCACTAGAAAATCCGGCGTATAAAAAGCTAGTTGTCCATTGCCGCTCAAATAATCCACGCGCAATGATTGCGGCCCGGCGTTTTTGCAAAACGCGGCCACGTCCGGCGCGCGGTCGAGGAACTGGCTCATCGCCACTTCCAAATCGCGGTTGCATGGAGCGAGATTGAACAAAGTCCGTTTGGCGGGAACGGCTGGACGATGCGCCGAGTGCGTCACTTGAAACGGCTTCCACAAAGAAACTGACTTGCTCGCGCTGTTTGCTCTGCGCTCTTCTTTGATGGTCGTGCGTTTGAGAATCAGCGGCACAAACGTGGCGCGCATATTCTCGCGCACGTCCGCATCGCTAACCCGGCTCAACAGACGCTGGTCGAAAAGCGTCAGCTTTTCCGTAAACAAAATTTCCGTGATGAATGTTTCCAGCAGCGGCGCAAGCACCTGGTGCATGCCACGCAATCCGCAAATGCGTTCCAACTCCTCGCGGTAAAACGACACCGCGCCCATTCCGTTTTCCAGCAGCGGCAGACGAATTTTCATCTGCTCCACCAGTTCGTCTGTGATTAGATGCCGTCCCTCGTAATAGATTTCCTCTGAACGCACTTCACCCACGGGCAATGGCTGGTAACGCGCAAATTGTTTGCGAATATCTTCCAGCGTCAATCCTTCGAGCGACGCGGTTCGGCTGAATCCACCACTGACTTCCGGCAAAACAATGTCCAGCGCCGCAATATCTTTGTGTTCCTTGTCCGGAAAAATCGTGACCGTCGTTTTGGGAATGTGTTCAACGTCAATCGTCTCAATGAACAATCCCTCCTGTTCCAACTCGTGCGCGTATAGGCTGACAAATGCCGGATGCTCGACGACCGTGACCAGTTCCGCCGCTTCACCCGGCGGCGTCATTCGTCGCAAGCCGCGACCAAGGGTTTGTTCCGGCAGGATATTTGCCTTCGACGTATAAGGCCGCAGCGGAACGATGGTCGTCACGTTTCGCACGTCCCAGCCTTCACGCAGCATCAGCACAGACACGATGCACGAATACGGATTCTGATCAGAATCAATCTGCCGGGACAATTCCCGCAGCGCCTTCAAATCGTCATCGCTGATTTCCTTCTCACTTTCCTCGAAAACCGGATAACCGTTCGTTCTTCCACCAACCCATTTCACGTTGCCTTTGAGATTCGTGTGCAAGTTCACGGTCTTCTTGTTTAATTCCTTAAACACCGGGTCGGTGTTCAGTCGGTCAGCAATCTGATTTGCGGCTTCCGTGTCCTCGGTCATCACAAAAAGCAACGGCTTCTTTCCGCTCTTTTGCCATTCCTCTTTGGATTTCAGCCAGCGCGCATAGCCGACTCGCAACTGCTCCTCATATCTTTCTGACGCATCCGTGCTCGTGCGTTCCACCCAACCTTTGCCCTTACCGATGATTGGCGTCTTCACGATGCCGCCGTCCACGGCTTCGCCCAGCGGTGTATCGCAAACGACGTGCTGGAACATTTGCCCGTTATCGTCTTTGGGCGTGGCCGAAAAATCCAATTGCGCCACGAGTCCCGCGCCCGTCCGACTCGCAATTGTCTCGTGCAAGTATGAAATCGCCTCATTCGCTGCCGAACCCGAATCCCACAAATGGTGCGCTTCGTCGTTCAAAATCATCACACGCTCATGTCCCGTGATCCGTTTGCGCAATTCCGCGCCCGTGTCCAGTGCCTTCGCACGCGAAACCGTCGGCCCCATCCAATCGTAAGTTTCCGCCTCCTTCTTACGGCGTTCGTGGTCGTAAAGCCGATGAATGTTCGTCAAGTAAAGTGTGCCGCCCGTCACCGCACCACTCGCTTCATCTTGCAACACGACGGACAAATTCCAATCGCCGCGCCATGCGACTGGAATCAACGGGTCATTGTCGAAAATATCCTTGCCGCCTTCCGCTGGTTTGAAATCCGTCTTCAACCGCTCAAAAACCGTGAGGTTCGGTGCGACGACCACGAAATGTTTTGCCATCGGCGAATTGCTTTCGCGCAACGCGTGGAAATAACTCCACACAATCGCCAGGCTCATCACTTTAGTTTTGCCCGCACCTGTCGCCAGCTTGAACGCATATTTTGCCCAGCGGTCGTCATCGGGATTCACGCCGAGCGCCGCCGTCTCTGCGCTCGGCCCGCCGAATTCTCCGACCAGCGGAGTCAGCGAACGAATGCCGCGCACTTCGTAGAGATAAATCAGCGTCTCCATCGCTTCGCGTTGGCAGAAGTAATAACGAAATGGAACACGCAAGCCGCCGCTCGCTTCAATCAAATGATCCCGCCCGAACCAATGATGCAACAACTCCCGCGTCGTGTCGGATGCGCCCGGATAATCCGTCTCACGCCATTGCTTCACATGGGAGCGCAGCGATTGCGCGATAGCGATTTTAGACGGGCGCCGGCCTTTCTTGGTCTGCGCTGGTTGATCGCCTTGCGCCCGCGCCCGGTGCTGATTCGGCTCTTCGTGCGGAGCGAACAGCGGTTCAAGCGCGGCAACATTGATCACCGGCTCACTCACACTTTCACCTCCACCGTGATGCTCGTGTCACAGCCGAATACGTCCACCACCTTCACGCACGCCGTGTATTTGCCGGGCTTGGGAAATTTGTCGAAACCAGCGTCACTCACGGTTTTCAACGAGCGGTCTTTGCGCGTGCGATAATCCTGCCAGTGGTGTTCAAACGGTTTGCCGTCGTGCCAGTTGAAATCCACCGCCCAAAAATCTATGAAGTCGAATCCGCTTTTCACCGCGCGCTCTTTCAAGGCTTCCAATTCCTTGCTCGGCACTTCGGCGAGCGACGGAAGAAATTTTGTCAGCTTGATGTCAACGTGCGTTCCGCCTTTGACTTTCCGATAAATCGGCTCGGCTTCCAGCACCGCCACTTCCAAAAACGGCGGCGGGCTGGTGCGGTTCTTCTCCATGATTTCACGCGGGATGGGAATGAGTTTGATCAGCACGCCTTCGCTTGCCTCCAACTCGTGACAGACCAGCCGCAAATCCATTTCAAATTCCCAAGCCATGCAATGAACCTCTTTCGCGCCCGCTTCGCGTGCGGCCTTCGCGACGGCGCGCACCTCGTCTCGCGTGAGGATGCTGTCAATACCGTCCACATAAATGAAC
>JAYVCM010000197.1:0-4420 GCA_043749955.1 Limisphaerales bacterium
CGCGACGCTGGCGTGAATCACCGTTGTTGCGGGGAAGCGGCGCGGCAGCGCCGCCCTACCAGCCGCCAATCTGCCGTTTGTCATTGGGAAATGGTATGAGCTGCGCGTGAGGCTTCGGAACCGCAGCCGCCGACGGGAGGAGGCGCTAAAATAAATTCTCTGGTTTGCGTCTCGCCACCCCGGCTCCGGCAAATAAAAAACGCGGCGCGCTGGTAGCGTAGTCGGCGAAGGAAGTTTTCAGCCGGTTCCGGTTTGCGCGGGCTGGCTTCGGACTGGTCGACACTGGTTTCAGAAAACGGCTGCGTCAGCGCCGCTTTTCGGCAGTTGGAATCAAGCCCAGCCTGGAATCCGGGCTGAACTTTCACGCCGCCAGCTTGGCCGCCGCTTCGCCGGTCGCGAGGCAGCAGCCCATCACCCGCGCGCTGGCGATCGCGTCCATGTCCGCGCTGATGGCCTTGCCGGCCATGAAAAGATTTTTGATTTTGGCGGCGCGCAGGGAGCGCGCGGGAATTTCGTAGTGCGCGCCCGGCGGCAGATAGCGCAACTTCGTTTTCCCATCGGCGCTCCATTGCTCCACCGGCCACGCGCAGCGCGCCACGGCATCGGAAAATTTTCTGCCGGCCAGAACATCCGCGCCGGTCAGAACGTATTCGCCCACGATCATCTGGCCGGCACGGCGCGAGACGGAAAAATTTTTCAGCGGCGTCGAGCAGTTTTCAAAACCGCGGATGTTTGCGCGCAAAAATTCGATCAGCGCCGGCACCTGCTCCGGCGGGCCGGTGAATTTGGCGGTGACAGAACTGGCTTCGAGGTTCGACTGAAAGTTGACCGGTGGAAAGCCGGCGCGGGCGAGCGGCAGCAGCACCTGCGCGGCGTCGGCGGGCGTGAGCATTTCCCGCGCGACGTGGTGCAGCGGGAAAACCACCGCGCCCGCCTGCGTGGTCTCGTCCGTGGCCAGACATTCCGCGCCGACGGCCTGCGCGACTTCCGCGCTGCCGGTGCAATCAATCACCGCGCCGACGCTGATGCCATTGAGCGAAACGATACGGTCGTTTTCAACCACCACGTTGTGCAGCGGCGTGTTCCAGCGCGTCTGCAATTTTGGTTCAGCGGCGAAAAGCATTTTGGCAACGGTGCGAAATGTTTCCGGGCGATACGGCAGCACCCAGACGCGCCCCATTTTAATTGGAACGCCGGTCTCCGACCCGGCGTGTTGGTGTTGCTTTTTTTCCGGTTCGAGCCGGGCCGGAGGCCGGCGTTCCGCCAGCGCTTCCGCAAATTCACGCGCAAACCCTTCGTCGAGAAAATTCCCCGCGTCGTCGTAAAGGCCGCACAGCGTCGTGAGGCCGCTGAAGCCGCCGGTGCCGCCACCGCCGGGATTTTTGTCGAGCAGCAGCGTTCTGCGGCCCGTGCGTGCAGCGCAGATGGCGGCGGCGATGCCCGCCGCGCCGCTGCCGATGACGGCGATGTCGAAGTATTCGCTCATTGGAACCAAGGATACATCTTGAAAAACCAAAAGCGGTGCTAAAGCACACGCAGTCCAGACGCTTCGCGATGTTCGCCGCCGCCAGGCATTCGCGAAGCGTCTGGACTGCGGCGGTTCACCGCCGTTTTTGCCCGCCCGCGATTCACGGATTCAACAACCGCTGGCGCAGGGCCGCCGCAAATTCAGCGGCCTCCGCGTCGTTCAAAACCGTCCGGGCGTGGGCGACGGTGACGCGCAGTTCACCGCGAAAATAATAAAAAATCACGCCCAGTCCCGGCGACGGGGTGACGGCGGCGACGTGCGTGAAATTTTCCACGGCCACCCCCATAAAATTTTCCAGCTTCGGATTCACCGCCGCGGTGTCGCCGAAAAAGAGCGAGCAGATTTCGCCCTTCATCCCGTGTTTCAGCACGAGCATGAAGACCGGCAGCGGCAGAAAACTGAACATCTCCGAAAGTTTGCGTCCGTAGCCGAGGGAGTTTTCGCGCAGCGCCTGCGCCGTCTGCGCCTTCAGCGCGGCGACGGTTTTTTCAATCGTGTCCAACTGCTCCGGCAGGAACTGGAGCATGAGCATGTCCACCTGGTTGCTGAACAACGGCTCGATGCGGCCCTTGGGGCGCAGGCCGACGGGCATCGGCAAAATGTAACTCTTCGTCGCCGCGCCAAGCTTCTGATGCAGGTGATGCAGTTCCAGCACGGCGGCGACGGCGTGGAACTGGGCACCGCCCAGAACGCCGCAGAGCCGCGAACCGTTGGCCCGGACGCGCGCGGTCTCCTCGGTGGAAAATTTTTCAACACGATACGACAATGCGCGCGGCGCGCTCGCGTGGCGGGTCTTCAACGCGCGCGGCTGCTGCTCGCAAAACTTGTCGAGCTGCTCGACGGATTTTTTCATCAACTCCAATCGCTCCGGCCATTTCGTGGGCGCGCCGGGCGGCGGCGGATTGGTTTTGGGCCGGACGATTTTTTCATCGCTGACGGCGGCGAGAAAATGTTCGGCGGCGGTGGCGTCCATGAGCGTGTGCGCCCAGGTGAAAATCAAATCCATCCGCGCGCCGTCGCGTTCGACAAGGTCGAAGCGCATGAGTTCGCCGCGCCTGGTGCGAAGCGGCTCGTTGAAAAGTTTTTGGAGCAAAGGAGCGCGGACAGCCTTGTCCGCGTGTTTGATTTCTAAATTGTTTTGGGACTCGCGGACAAGGCTGTCCGCGCTCCCTCCGTCAGCATGATGCACGCGCACCGAAATTTCCTGTTTGACGCGGCTGGGAATTTTCCACCTGGGCTTGAACAGCCCGCCGACGCGCGCGTTGATAATGGGAAATTCTTTTTGCAGCGCGTCGAGCCGGTTCTGCAAAACGTCCGGCGAAATCCTGGCGGCGAGTTCGAGGATGATCTGGCACTGGTTGCCGGCAAAGCCCCGGCGGCGCAGCTCGTAGTCGAACCCGCGCATGAGCTGGTCGGAACCGTTGAGCGCCAGGCTATTTTTCATTGAGGACGCGGGCGACGGTCACGGCGAGCGCGCGCACGCTGGCCAGCGCCTCGTTGGTGATTTCGCCTTCGGGAATCCATTTGCCGAATTTCGTCTCGACGTGCAGCAGCGTTTTCACGAGCGACATGGAGTCAAAGCCGGCGGCGACGAGGTCGGTCTCGCTGGTCAGGCTGGTGTCGGGGGAAAAAATGTCGCGGCGGAGGAACGCGAGCAGTTCGGTTTCGATTTCGGTTGGTTGAATCATTCGGGAACGGGTGTTAAAAAAAATTGCCGCAAAAAATCACAAAAGGCGCAAAAAAAATTCTTCGGTGACTTTTGCGCTTTTTGCGGCCAGTCAAACGGCGGCCACGCGCAGCAGCTTGCCAGTGACGGGCGTGCGCGGCAATGCCGGAACGACGTGGAACCGCGTGGGGATTTTGTAGGACGCGAGATGCTCCTGGCAAAAGTGCGAGAGATTTTCCGTGCTGGCGTCGGGCGCGGACAAAACAATCTCCGCCTCGACGACTTCGCCGAGGTGCGGATGCACGCGGCCAAACACGCGCGATTCGCGGATGGCGGGATGGCGGTCCAGCACGGCCTCGATCTCCTCGGGGAAAACTTTCCGCCCGGCGAGGTTGATGACGGCGGTCTTGCGCGAGAGCAGAAAAAGAAAACCGTCCGCGTCGAAACGTCCGAGGTCGCCGGTGACGAACCAGCCGTCGCGCAAAATGTTCTCGCGCGGCTGCCACGGCGCGGCATAGGCGTCGCAGATGCCGGGGCCAGCCACGGCGACTTCGCCGACGCCGTGTTCGTCGGGCGAAAGAATTTTCACTTTGAAATCCGCGAGCGGTTTGCCCACGGAGTTCCAGCGGTGCAACGGATCGTCGGCGTTCAAGGCGACAAGGCCGAGTTCAATGATGCCGAGCGCGGGGACGAGCGGTTTGCCGAAGCGCTTGAAAAATTGTTCCGCCACCTCCTGCGGCAGCGCGCACGTCGTGGTGACGGCGAGGCGGACAGTTTCGATCTGCGCGCCGGAATGGTCGCGCGCGAGCAGCGAGAAATGAAACGGCGCGGCGTAAAGAATCGTGCCGCGCCAGCGGTTGACCGCTTCGAGGAACGGTCGCGCGGTGACGTGCCGCGCCAGCACCACGGTCGCGCCGACGCCAAGATACAAAACGATGGTGATTAAAAAATGATGCGCCATGGGCAGGCACCAGATGACGGTGTCGTTTTCCGTGATGCCAAAAGATTTGTTCGCAGCGAGCACGCGGTCACGGATGGTTTCGTGGCAGAGCACGACGCCCTTGCGGGCGTTGGTGGTGCCGGAGGTGAAGCGGATGAAGGCGATGTTGAGGCCGTGATTGTGAGGCGGCGTGGCGGGATGCAGGCGCGTGAAAAAAACTTCCGGCGTGATAGTGGCACAGGCATCTTGCCTGTGAGTTTCAGGTGAACACACAGGCAAGATGCCT
>JAYVCM010000198.1:0-5655 GCA_043749955.1 Limisphaerales bacterium
CGCGACGCTGGCGTGAATCACCGTTGTTGCGGGGAAGCGGCGCGGCAGCGCCGCCCTACCAGCCGCCAATCTGCCGTTTGTCATTGGGAAATGGTATGACACCCTCAAAAATATTCTGCGGGGTTTTCCCTTGCGCGGGGTAATCCAATTACCAACGACGGCGCAATGAAGCTCCGTCGAACCAGAAAGAAAAAAATGAAAACCAAAGTCCTCCTCCTCGGCGCGGTCGTCACCGCGTTCGCGTTCACAACGCTGGCAGCCGATGCGCTGCGCTCGCCGCGGGCGCGTGATAATCAAATCAAGGTCGTCAACACTGCGGAGGCCGCCCCGGTGGTCACGGTTGACTATGTCGCGCCCAAAGCCGCGATGCTTTCGCCGCGCGCCGCCAACAACCAAATCAAGGTTGTCACTGGCACCGAACAGGCCGAAAGCGCCAAGCTCGTCAAATGCCAGGCCATCGGCACCCCGCGGCAACTGACGGCCATGGGCGGCGCGGCCCGCACGAGCTGCTGCGGCCTGACGCTCGCCGCGTGTTCGACCATGAGCACCTGCGGAAAATGAACTGATTGCCAGACGCCATCAAAAACCTAAACTGGCGGCGGCGGAGAAATCTCCGCCGCCACTGAAACATGAAAGAAACCAATCTCAATCCCGACGAGGCCAGGCTGTCCGGGCTGCTGCGTGAAGCCCCCGCGATGCCGCCATTGCCGCCGCGCTTCCAGCAAAACGTGTGGCAACGCATCGAGGACTCCGAGCTGCCAGCCAAACCAGAATCCTGGCTCGATGCCCTCGCCGCGCTGATTTTGCGTCCGCGCCTCGCTTTCGCCTACGCTGCCGTCCTGGCGCTGGCCGGCGTCATGCTCGGGGCCAATGAGGGCGTTAAAAATGTCCACCACGACGCCCAAGCACGTTACGTTGATTCCGTGGCCCCGAATTCCCTGCGCTGAAAATGAACCGTTCGCTCATCCTCCTGCTCGGCGCGCTGGCCTTGGGCGCGGGGATTTTTGCCGGTTCGTATTTTGTCGCCCAGCGCGCCAGCGTGATGTGCTGTGCCCAGCCGGCGGACGATTTAAGCTGGCTGCGCACGGAATTTTATTTGAGCGACGCGGAAATGGCGCGCATCCGCCAACTGCATGAAGGTTATCTGCCGAAATGCGCCGAGATGTGCCAGAAGATTGCCGCGAAAAAAAGCGAACTGGAATCCGCCCTCGGCAACGGCACGAATCTCACGGCCGAGGCGCAGATGAAACTGGATGAAATCGCCGCGCTCCGGTCGCAATGCCAGGCGCAGATGCTGGAGCATTTTGCGACGGTCAGTCAGGCGATGCCGCCAGAGCAGGGCCGCCGCTATCTCGCCGAAATGCAGAAGCTCACGCTCGGCACGCACGAGCAGACGGAAAAAACCATGTCGGGTGACGCCAGCCATGAGCCTCGTCACTGAAACGGACGCCCGCGACCGGGCCGACATGGAAAAATTGCAGGCCGGCCACGAGGCCGCGCTGAACGATTTGATGGAGCGCCACGCCACCCCGGTGTTTCATTTTCTATGCCGGATGCTTGGCAACGAGGACGACGCAAACGATCTGGCGCAGGAAACCTTCGTCCGCGTTTTCAAATCACACGCCAGCTTCCGCACGGAGCAAAAATTTTCCACCTGGCTGTTCACCATTGCCGCGAATCTGGCGCGCAATCATTTCCGCTGGCGTTCGCGGCATCCGAACCTTTCGCTGGACGCAGAGAACAGCGACACGCAGCAAACACTTGGCAGCACGCTCCCGGCGGATGCGCCCGCGCCCAACGAAGCCCTGCTCGCTGCGGAACGGGCGGAGGCCGTCCGTGCCGCCGTAAAAAATCTGCCCGAAGATTTGCGCGCGGCGCTCGTGCTCTGCGAATGGGAGGAATGCAGCGTGGCCGAGGCGGCGACGATCCTGGAGGCGACGCCCAAGGCCGTGGAATCGAGGCTTTATCGCGCGCGGCAGATGCTGCGCGAACAGTTGAAAAAATGGCTGTGACGAGCTTTCCCCGGATCAGCCCCGAAGTTTGGGTGCGTCTGGACACGGTTCTTGAATTTCCACCCCCGCTCCACGCTCGTCCCTTGCGGCGAGAGAATTCCCCGAACCGGAATTTTGCGCGGTGAACCCCAAACAGCCCACGACCAACTTTTGTCGCATATGCGACAAAAGTTGGGAGAGCTTCGCAACTCCGGTGCAGGGGGAGAATTCCCCCGGTCGAAAGCTTCGCGCGTTGAAACCAGGAACCGGGACGAACCCCGAACTTCCAACCTCGAACGCCAAACAACCAATGAAACCGCGCCAATCGGGACCTTGGATGTTCAATATTGGTGGTTGGTTGTTTCCTCCGGATCAGGGGAGAATTCCACGAACTGGAATTTCGCGCGTTGCACCCCTGAACGGATCACGACCAACTTTTGTCGCACATGCGACAAAAGTTGGGGGAGCTTCTCGGCGACGGTTCAGGGGAGTCGAATAATACGTCAGGGTTATGAACAGCGGCCAGCGGCGCCGCCGAAGGTTTTTCCCGCATCAATTCGATTGGCAGAACCGCCGCGCGCCGTTTAACCTGCGCCATGCGGTTGCACGACCGATACCTTTTCCGCGAACTGCTCACGCCGCTGGCCTGCTGCCTCGGCGGTTTTCTCGTGTTCTGGATTTCGTTTTTTTTCTTCACCGAACTGGAGCACATGCGCGAGGCGAAGCTGCATTTCCTCGACACGGTCGAATATGCGGCCGCCAAGACGCCGGAATTTTTTGTGCTGGTGCTGCCCATCACCTTGCTGCTGGCGCTGCTCTACGCGCTGGCGCATCACGCGCGGCACAACGAAATCACCGCGCTCCGCAGCGCGGGCGTCGGGTTGTGGCGGCTGTGCGTGCCGTATTTCGTGGTGGGCCTGGCGGCGAGCGGAATTTTTCTGGCGCTGAATGAAATTGCCGTCCCCGTCTGCGGAAAATGGGCGGATGAAATTTTGACGCGCCACGTCCAGAAGAAAAATGATCCGCGGGCCATGACCCATTTCACCAAGGTCGGGTTCCGCAACGCCCGCGCCCATCGCCTCTGGCAGATTGGCGAATACGATTCCGTCACGGCGGCGATGGTCAGTCCGAATGTCATCTGGACTTTGGCGGACGGTTCGCAGCGGCAGTTGGTGGCCGCGCGGGCGGTGCGCACCAACGGCGTCTGGATTTTTTTCAACGCGCAGCAGTTCGCCCAGGCTGGCCCGACAAACCGGCTTGTGCAGCTTCCCGCCACGAACCAGATCGCCATGCCGGAATTTTTGGAAACGCCGAAACAAATTCTGCTCGAAATAAAGTTCAGCGACACGCAGGGGCTGCTGGCGTCGCGCAGCGCGGACATTCCGCTGTGGGATTTGTGGCCATACTTGCAACAGAATCCCGACCTGTCGGGCAAGGAGGCGGCGCGCCTGTTCACTAAATTTCACGGCCGCATCGCCGCGCCGTGGACGTGTTTCATCGTGGTGCTGATCGCGATTCCCTTCGGCGCGCAGTCGGGGCGGCGGAATCTTTTCTTTGGCGTGGCGGGCAGCATTTTCATCGGCTTCGCATTTTTTATTTTGCAGTCGGTCAGCCTGGCGTTTGGCATGAGCGGCTATCTGCCCGGCTGGGTGGCGGCCTGGCTGCCGAATTTTATTTTCGCGGCCGTCGGCATGGTTTTGACGCTGCGCGTGCGGTGACATTTAGTTTTCAATCCCCGTGAGCGAGGAAATTCCAAAATCAAAATTGACGCCGGAGCGCATGAGCGTGCTGTATCAGGTCAGCAACGTCATCCACTCCACGCTCGATTCGCAGGAGGCGCTGCAACTGATCGTCAGCGAGGCCGTGCGCGTGATGCGTGCCACGAGCGGTTCGCTGGTGCTGATCAATCCCACGACGAACTTTCTGGAAATCCACGCGGCGCACAATCTTTCCTCGTCGGCGCGCAAATTAAAACTGCGCGTCGGCGAAGGCGTCACCGGCTGGGTCGCGCAGACGGGCAAACCCGCACGCGTCGGCGACGTGACGCTGGATAAGCGTTACGTCAGCGTGCGGCGCGGCGTCCGTTCGGAACTCGCCGTGCCGCTGGAGGTGCAGGGCGAAGTGCGCGGCGTCATCAACGTGGATTCCGAACGTCCCGATGCGTTTTCGGCGGACGACCAGGAGCTGCTGCAGGAGCTGGCGATCCAGGCCGCGAAGGTGATTCACCACACCTGGCTCTACGAACAACTGCGGTTGAAGGTGATGCTGTTCGAGTCGCTGTCGAGCGTGAGCCGCACGATCAATTCGACGTTGAACCTGGACGAGGCGTTGCGCGCCATCACGCGCGAGGCCTGTGAACTGATGCGGGCGCGGATGTGTTCGCTGATGCTGCTGGACGAATCGCGCGAGTGGCTGGATTTGCGCGCGAGCTTCGGCGCCGGCGAGGCCTACGTCAACAAGCCGCGTTTGAGCGTCGGGGAAAGCCTGCTCGGCGTGGTCGTGCGCCGAAAAAAAGCGCAGCAGGTCGCCAATGTGCAGGCCGACTCGCGTTATCAAAACGTGGAGCTGGCGCGGCGCGAAAACCTGGTCTCGCTGTTGAGCGTGCCGCTGATTTTCGCCGGCCAGGCCATCGGCACGCTGAACATCTACACGGCGCGGCCCTATCATTTTTCCAACGAGGAGATAAAAATCCTGGGCGCGCTCGCGGAATTGTCCGCCATCGCCATCGAAAAGGCGCGGCTCTACGAGCGCGTGGTGGACGTGGAGGAACAGTTGCGGCAGAACGAAAAACTTTCCGCGCTCGGCCTGCTCGCGGCGGAGGTCGCGCACGAAATCCGCAACCCGCTCACGGTGATGAAGCTGCTTTATCACTCGCTCAATTTGAAGTTCGAGGCGAAGGATCCGCGCGCCAAGGACGCACAAATCATCGAGGCCAAGATCGAGCACCTGAACAAAATCGTGGAGCAGATTTTGGATTTTGCGCGGACGACGGAGCCGAATTTCGCGCCGGTGAACCTGAATGATTTGGTGGAGGAATTGAGCTTGCTCGTGCGGCACAAGCTGGCGAACCAGGGCGTCCGGCTCGTGCAGGAATTGCAGGCGGATTTGCCCCTGGTGCCCGGCGATGCGCCACAACTCGAACAGGCTTTTCTGAATTTGATCCTGAACGCGGCGGAGGCGATGCCCGACGGCGGGTCGCTCACCATCAAAACAACTTCACTTCCGTCGTCCCAGGTCGCGGTGACTTTTAAGGACACCGGTGAAGGCATGAGCAAGGAGCAGCAGCAGCGCGCGTTCAAGACCGTGCTCGCGACGACCAAGGCCAAAGGCACCGGCCTCGGCCTGGCGATTGTCGGGCGCGTCATCGAAACGCATCACGGGCAGATCCGCATCCTTTCCCGGCCCGGCCGCGGCACCACCATGCGGATCACCCTGCCGGTGAAATGATTTTTTTCGGCGAAGTTTTTTTCCGGTGGCCTGGCCGGGGCGTCCCGCAAACTAAACCCTCAAATGACGGATAACGCAGTTGGTGATTTAGACCGCCCTCACCCTGACCCTCTCCCCCGGGAAAGGGAACAGCGGCGATGCGGCGTCAACGTTTTGGCCGGCCGTCTTGCGAATCCAGTCCCGGGCATTCGCATATGCAGACGCGCAAATTTGAAAA
>JAYVCM010000199.1:0-8723 GCA_043749955.1 Limisphaerales bacterium
ATTTTCCAGAACCCGAAAAATTTTCTGCGCCAGTCGCCGAACTTCAAGCTTGGCGCGTAAGCCGTTGCCCCGCCTACTTCGGTTCTCCAAACGCGGCGAACATCAGGATCGCCGAGGCGGTGCCGTCCATGGTTGGTTCATCGGACGAATAATCATTCATGTCATCGTGATACACCGCCGCGCCTTGAAACAGCGCCAGCGGATCCGGTTCGCGAATGGTGACGCCTTTGAGCGATTTGAAAATGCGCTCATAAACCGGCCCGTCCACCAACGCGCCGCGCACGGTGCGATGCGTCAGTTGCGTCGTCATCAGATGAACGTCGCGCGGATAAACGCTGCCGATCTCGGTGAACATCGTCGTGCCCCACGGATTGCGTCCGAGCAACCAGTCGCGCTGCTTCGCCGCGAAATCGTGATAGCGCTGGTCGCCGGTCATGCGTTCGTAAAACGCGCATTGCGTCACCAGCGCGGCGACCAGATTGTCCGAACACCAGATGAACGGCACGCCGATGCGATATGGATTCTTTTCACCCGCGCTGACGCAACGCTCGATGCCGGCACGATAATAACCGGCGAGAGTTTTCTTGAACTTCGCATCCACGAGATCGTAAAGCCGGAAGTGGCCGGCGTTCATGAACGGATAAAATTGATAATGCCCGGTCTGCTCCTTGCCCATCCAGCTCTCGTCAGCGGCAAGTTCCGCGTAGCGTTTGGCGTCGGCCAGAAAGTTTTTCTCACCGGTGGCGCGGAACAGTTCTGCCGCGCCCCATTCCATGTCGTCGGCCCACGTCGTCTCCGCGTAACGATACGGCGACCCGTAAGAATTTCCCTGCTGCACACCTTCCTTCGCGCGACCCAGCGCATACACTTCCCTGCCCGCTTGCAGACAGCGGCGCGCAAAATATTTCTGCTGTGGATCGTCTTTCCAAATCTCGTAGGCCAGCGCCATTGCTGCCGCGTAACGTCCGGCAAGATTGGCGACGCCGGTGGATTCACTTTGGTATTTCTTCAAGCCTTGCGGCTCACCGGTGGCAAAATAAACCACGCGCGCACCGCCTTTGCCCCAGCCGTAATCAGTTATTTCACTTTGCGGCAACCGCCAGCCAGCGTGATCGCGGTCATCGGCGACCTGATGATACAACGCATCGGGCGCGGGATGCAGCTTGAGCAGCCAATCCAAACCCCAGCGCGCCTCGTCGAGAAGATCGGGAATGCCATTGGTTCCGGGCCGGCCCAGCGCGTCCACACGGTCGGTGAAACGTGATGCGTGACTTGTCGCGCCGAAGCGCAGCGAAGGCGGATGCGTGATGCGTGAGTTCAATTCGTAGGCCAGGAGCATCTGCGCCGTGGCGTTGCCGGCGGTGAGGAGATATTTCAGCAGATCGCCCGCGTCATGCCAGCCGCCGGTCGCGTCCATCGCCGTCGCATCTGGCAACTGGCCGAACGCCGTGCGCCCGTCCAGTTGATGACAATTGGCGCCGAGCCACGGATTGTAACCGCACCGCTGCTCGCGCATGAATTCCAGCAGTTGATCCGGCAGTTCCGCGTAAATATCCTTGCCGATGGTGAACGGCTGCGAAGTCGCTGCGCCGATGCGGATGAAATAACGCCCCGGCTTTTTCAGCGCGGAAAAATCGAGTTCGACATGATTGGTGAACTGTCCCCACGCGCCGGCAATCCGTTTCGCCGTGCCTTCAAAGCGAATGTCGTCCTGGTTAAGATTTCTTGGAAAAGCGCCATCGCGCTGCAAATCCCCGCGCCCCCTCACCCTGCCCTCTCCCCCACTGGGGGAGAAGGTGGCGTCCCGCCGGGTGAGGGGGCGTTCCGGCAAGCCAAAGTCCGGGGAAAGTCGCACCACCGAAAAAGTTTTGGGAATGTCCGCCTCCGAAAACGCCACCGCCGTTTTGACATCCTCGATTTCGTAGCCGAGTTGATTGGCGCGGACGAAAAGCTGTTCCGGCTTCGGCGACAGCAATTCATCCACGCGGACAAACTCGTAGCCATTTGCCGCCAGCGCATCCAACAACTCACCGAAGTGCGCTGCGAATTTATCCGTGCGCTCCGGGCCGCTGCCAAGGTGCAGCAAAAGGATAAAACCATTCAAGCCATGCGCGTCCTCGCGTTCGTGTTTGAGAATGCTGTCGAAAATCGCCTGTGAGGAGATGAAGTTTTTGTCCGCGTCACCCATGTAGTCTGCATTGGCGCGCGTGCCGGGCGTGAAATTGATGAGCGTCAATCCCAGTTCCGCGCTCCAATCCACGATGGCGCGGTTGTAATACTCGAACGGAGGCAGGAAATAGCGCACGCCCGCGCGCCGCACGCCGAAACGTTCCAGCTTTTCCAGATTGGCGGTCAAATCAGAGCGGAACTCGTCGCGCGTGACCAGATTTGTCTTCGGCCCGTCCCACGGGCAATACAACAGATGCTTGTCCGAATGTGGCCCAATGAAATGTCCTTCCTTGGTGATGCGACGGATCAACGGCGTGAAGTTGGTGTTCGCCAGAAAATCGCCGGTGAAGAAAAACGATGCCCTGCCCTGATGCCGCGCCAGTTCGTTCAATATGGTCTTACCGCCTTCCGCAAAAGAATGGCCGGTAAAGGCGAGGGCGATATGTTTCCTGCTCGTTGAGCCACGGATAATTCCGCCTTCGCTCAATTGAAAACCCACTGGCGACAATTCCGCCGCGCGCAGCTCAGCCAGCACGCCGAGCAGGAGAACGATGACGGCAATTCGTTTTGAAACCTCGGCAACAGCCGCCGCTGCTGGCAGCGGAACGCCGGCCTCCGGCACGGCGCGTTGAAAAAATCGCGTCCACGAGCCGTGCCGGAGGCCGGCGCTCCGGGTCTTGCGGGAATCTTGTTTCAAGTTTGCGGCACCTCCTTTTTGCGCACCGGTTCCGCCGCGCCGACCAGCACCACGAACTCCCCTTTCAAACTCCGCTTCGACGCAATCTCCAAAAGCGTCGCGGGCTTGCCACGCAGAAATTCCTCAAACTTCTTTGTCAACTCGCGCGCCAGCACCACGTCGCGGTCGGGATAAACCTCGTTCAACTCGCCCAGCAGTCTTTCGATGCGATACGGCGACTCGTAGAAAACCAAGGTAGCTTCAATCGCTTTCAATGATTCCAATTTATTGCGACGCTGACCGGATTTGTGCGGCAGAAAGCCGGTAAAATAAAACTCATCCGTGGGCAACCCACTCGCCGTGAGACCGGCAATGAGCGCGCACGCGCCGGCCACCGCTTCCACACGGAAGCCGGCGGCGATGGCGGCCTTCACGACGCGTTCGCCGGGATCGCTGATGCCGGGGCTGCCCGCATCCGTGACCAGCGCAACTTTCTCGCCGCGCCGGAGACGCTCGATGATTTCCTCGCTGCGCCGCGCCTCGTTGAACTGGAAATAGCTCAAGAGCGGTTTGCTGATGCCAAAATGTTTCAGCAATTGCCCGGAGTGGCGCGTGTCCTCGGCGGCGACCACGTCGCACTCGCGCAAGACGCGCAGCGCGCGGAGCGTGATGTCCTCGAGGTTGCCAATCGGCGTGGCCACGAGGTAAAGCGTGCTGGCGGTGAGCGGCGGCAAGGTGGCATCCATGTCTTGACTTAAACAGAAATCAGGCGTGAAATAAAACGGATTCGGCGGACGGATGCGGCCAATCTGGAAAATTTTAGTTTTGCGTCCGCCCTCACCTTTTATCCTCTCCCCCAGGAGAGGAAATAACCATTGCATGATTCCGGTTTTGCGAATGACTGTCCGGCCAATCTTGCCGCTGGTTTTGCCAAAGACGCGGCGCAAGATTCTCCTTCTCCTTGCCGTCAATTCACCGTCGTCTTGCGCTCTTCGCCGATGTGAAAACGGCGGCGCAGTTTTTATTTGAGTTTCATTTCGTTCGCTCCATATTGCTGGCATGAGTTTGCTAGAGCGCATCACCGTGAATCCCAAGCAATGCGGCGGGCGTCCATGCATCCGTGGAATGCGGATCCGCGTGAGCGACGTGCTGGATTTGTTCGCCGCCGGCCTGACCGCCGAAAAAATCCTCGACGAACTGCCCGACCTCGAAGCGGACGACGTGAAGGCCTGCATGGTCTATGCGCGCCGCCGCCTTGACCATCCCGTGCTGGCGGTATGACGCTGTGGCTGGACGCTCATCTTTCGCCGCGAATCGCCCGCTGGCTGGCCGACACTTTCCACATTGAAACTTTTCCGGCCCGGCAGCTCAATTTGCGCGAAGCTGAAGACGAAGAAATTTTCTTCGCTGCGCGAAAAGCAAACGCCGTCGTCCTCACCAAAGACAGTGACTTCGTGGATTTGCAGGAACGCCACGGCGCGCCGCCAAAAATCATCTGGCTCACTTGTGGCAACACTTCGGAAGATTCTTTGAAGAAAATCCTTTCAGCAAAGCTGCCTGAAGCCATCCGGCTTTTAGAATCAGGCGAAGATTTGGTTGAGATTGGAAATTTGTGAGAAACCTAAAAACATTTGCCGGCATTTCGTTTCTCGTGCTGGCCTGCTTCATTTGCCGGGCGCAAAATCCTTTGCCCGGTCTGGAAAAGTTTCATCGCGTCGTCTTCGTCGGCGACAGCATCACCTGGCTCGGCGGTTTTGTGGACGACATCGAGGCGTTCGTCCGGACACGCGACACGAATTCGAGCATCACTTCTGCCAATCGAAAATAATGAGCCTCCTTACGTCGGCTGCTACAATTGAATCATGAAACCCGCCGCACAATTCTCCATCGTCCTCGTCACCGCGCCGGATTTGAAAACGGCGCGCGCGCTGGCCAGGGCGGCGCTGAAGGCCAGGCTCATCGCCTGCGCGAATCTCGTTCCCAAAGTTGAATCGCATTACTGGTGGCGGGGAAAAATTGAATCGGGCGCGGAAGTGTTGCTGATTTTGAAAACGCAGAAGTCCCGGCTGGCCGAACTGGAAAAGCTGGTGCTCGCCCGGCATCCTTACGACACGCCGGAGTTTCTGGTTTTGCCGGTGAACGTGGGCAGTAAAAAGTATTTGGCCTGGCTGGCGGGTTCCTTGTAGCACGGCTAGTGCGCCGCTCATCCTTCCGATCAAATAATGAGCGGAACCTCACCTCACCCCGGCCCTCTCCCCTCCATCCGATGGAGCGGAGAGGGGGAATCGTTTCCAGCGTCCTCGCAAATCTGCAACTGTCTTCGGCTTGCCGATTATCCGCGTCGCCGCCGCTGCGGATTTTTTATTTTGCTTTTGCATTGCACCCGGCGCGGGCAGGCGTAAATTCACAGCGTGAGTCCGGCCGACATCATTCCCCTCCTGTTGCTCGCGGTGCTTGGCATTGCGCTGGGCACGGGTTTTCTCATCCTCGGCTGGATGCTGGCGGTGCATCGGCGGCAGCGGCTCGAGCATAAAGTTTTCACCCCGGCGCTGAATTTCTTCCCGTTCCAGTCCGTTAGCCGCCACCGGCCGAGCTGCTGGCTGGCCATCCGCTCGGTTTCCACGGAGACGGTCAAGGCGGCGCTGGGCTTGAACCGCGCGGCGCCGTGTTCGTGGGAGGAAGGGCTGGCGGGCGGCCACGAATTTTTCATCAGCCCGCGCGTCCACGGCTGGGTGATTGTCACCGGCCTGGGCCTGCCAAATCCGGACGACGACGTGGACGCGACGTTTCTGTTTCTCACGGCGATGAGCAAGAAGCTGGGCCATGTGCAGTATTTTTACGCGAGCCGGCTGATGCATCATCACGCCTGGGCGCGGCTGGACGACGGCTGCGTGACGCGCGCCTACGCGTGGACGGGCGAGACGGTCTGGAATCAGGGCAAGGAGACGCTGCCGGAAGTTGAGGCGGGCATGAGAATGTTCGGCTACGGTGAACACGCCGCGTCCCTCCTCGACGCGGAGACGAATTTTGAAAAGGTGCCGCATCTGGCCGCGCGCTGGAGCCTGGATCCGGCGGAGGTGAAATTAAATTCCAGCCGGGAGGCCACCGGCATCGCGGGCGAATCGGCGTTCATCTGAAATTGTGCGGAGCGCGGCGGTGTCCGCCGAGGACCAGCCGCAGCGGTTTCGCAACGTCGGGCGCGGGGGAACGATTCAACCCCGCCCGACACCCGGACGTTGCTGCGGCTGGTCGAGAACGACCCACCCGCGCTCCGGTTCAAGCCGGACACGGTTGAAAAATTTTCTTGCGCGAAATTTCCGGCGGGCGCAAAGTGCGGCAACGAAAGGAACCCCATGTCATTCAGCATTGAACTCGAACTCCAGAAGTTTCCGAAAAAAATTGCGCTCAAGGACGGCAAGAAGGCCGTGCTGCGGCCGTTGAAGGCCGATGACGAAAAGGAATTCCACCTGCTCTTCCAGGGCATCACGGAACATGAGCGCATGTTCATCAAGCATCGCGTGCAGGACATCAAGGTGATCCACGACTGGTGCCGGAACATTGACGTGGGGCGCAACCTGCCGCTGGTCGGCGTGCTGGACGGCAAGATTGTCGGCTCGGCGACGCTGCATCAGCAGCTTGGCGGGTGGAAGCGGCACATCGGCCGCGTGAGCGTGCTGGTGCATCCGGCGTTTCGCGGACGCGGACTGGCCCGCGCGCTCATCGGCGAGATCATGGACATCGCACGCCGCGCCGGGCTGGAAAAGCTGGAGGCGGAATTCATCGGCGAACAGGAGGCCGCGATGAAGATGTTCGCCCTGCTCGGCTTCAGCAAACTGGTCCACCTCGAAGATTATGTGAAGGACATGCAGGCCATCACGCACGAATACGTCTTGATGGGCCTCGATCTCAAGACGGATGAAGAATACGCGGGCGTCGGCGGATGAAACGAATGTGGAATGTGGAGTGCGGAGCGCGGAAAAAAAGCGCGCCCACCCGCAATCCTCCGCACTTCGAATTCCGCACTCCGCACTTACAAATGCCCCCGGCGAATTGTCCCAACTGCGGCGCGGATGTGCCACGCCATGCGAAGGCCTGCCCCGGCTGCGGCGCGGATGAAAAAACCGGCTGGTCGGATGCCGCCTACGCGAGCGGGCTGGGTTTGCCGGACGAGGAATTTGACCACGCTGAATTCGTGAAGGCGGAATTCGGCGGCGAAAAAAAACCGCGCGGCATTTCCTGGCTCTGGTGGGGCACCACGCTGCTCCTCGTGCTGCTGCTGTTGTTTTTATTTCTGCATTGAACACATTCAAAAAGATTTCCGACCGCACCGGCGACGCAAACTTTCACCGCCCCCAAACAGGCCGTTGCGTTTTGGCGCACCGCCGTTATTCTCCCCCCGTTGTTTTATGAAAAAGATTGAAAAAATCCCCACCGACCCGGAACTGACGCGGCGGATTCAAGAGCTGATCCAGTTCAAGAACGGCGGCCACAACGAAGTCGAAGTGGCCGACATCATCGAGAACGCCCTCAAGATGCTGACCGACGTGAAGGACAAGGGCGACGTGCGCGTCATCCAGACGGCGGTGCGCGAACTGCGCTATGCCTTCCGCGTGTTCGCGCCGTATAACCACAAGCGCAAGGTGACCATGTTCGGCTCCGCGCGCATGAAACCGGAGAGCGTCGAATACCAGCAGGCCATTGAATTCGGGCGCAAGATTGTGCAGGCCGGCTACATGGTCATCACCGGCGCCGGGCCGGGCATCATGCAGGCCGGCCACGAAGGCGCGTCGCCCGAACACAGTTTCGGCGTGAACATCCGCCTGCCGTGGGAGCAGAGCGCCAACCCCGTCATCGCGGAGGAC
Source organism: Limisphaerales bacterium (assembly GCA_043749955.1). Classification (GTDB taxonomy): domain Bacteria; phylum Verrucomicrobiota; class Verrucomicrobiia; order Limisphaerales; family UBA11358; genus UBA11358. Next base: position 7,708 of record JAYVCM010000199.1, read on the forward strand.
AAGAAGCTCATCACCTTCAAATATTTTTTCACACGCAAGCTGATTTTCATCCGGCACTCGGATGCGATCGTGCTGTTCCCCGGTGGCTTCGGCACGCTGGACGAAGGTTACGAGGCCATCACGCTCATGCAGACCGGCAAGAGCCAGCTCATGCCGCTCGTGCTCGTGGACAAGCCCGGCGGCACCTACTGGAAGACCTGGGACAAGCAGATCCGCGAACATCTGCTGCGCGACAAATTGATCTCGCCCGACGATCTCAATCTCTACCAGATCACCGACAACACGGATGAAGCGGTGAAGATCATCACGCGCTTCCACCGCAACTTTCATTCGACGCGGTTCGTGAAGGAGCTTTTCATCATGCGCCTGAAAAATGCGCCGAGCGAATCCGCCGTCGCCGCGATGAACGAAGATTTCGCCGACCTCGTCCTGGACGGCAAAATCAACGCCATCCAGCCCACGCCCGAAGAGGTGGAGGACGGAGATCACCTGCACCTCGCGCGCATCGCCTTCAACTTCAACCGCCGCGACTACGGCCGGCTGCGGCAGTTGATTGACGTGGTGAACGGGCTGTGAGCCGGCGGACGAAAATTCCACCCCAAGTCCGAAGCCCGTCGGCGCGGGTGATGGCCGGTGGAGGTCGGGAAATGATCAAGTTCAACCTAGATTCCGCAGTTGAAATGGCCACGAAGAGGCACAAAAGGCACAAAAATTAAGGGCTTTGATTGCGTTCGCGCACCCGGATTTGCTTCACCCGGCAGGTGAAGCGGAAGCCGATCTCAAAATCTTCAAAGCCGACAATTTTTTTGAGCTTTTTTGTGGCAACTCAACAGCGGCTTTTAGGGCCAACCCGGCCCTGATTTCAGCGTCACTGCCGTCGCTGGTGGCGCCAACCCTGCCGCCAAATTGGAGTTTGGAATTGGTGCCGGTGGCGGGACTCGAACCCGCACGACTTTTTAGGGTCCCAGGATTTTAAGTCCTGTGCGTCTGCCATTTCGCCACACCGGCATTTTTCG
>JAYVCM010000200.1:0-2733 GCA_043749955.1 Limisphaerales bacterium
GCGCGAGAAGATTTTGTATTACGTCCTGCCGCTGTTCTTCACCGGCTATCTGCTCTACGGCTTCATCCGTCCGCACATCTCGCGCGCGTGGCGGAAGGAGATCGAGGAAGAGGACGAAGACGAGCCGGAGGCGGCGAACTGACATGGCGGAGACGCATCCCATCTTGCTGGCCACCCTTGCGGGCTTTGTCTGCGCGCTCATTTTTGCGTCCATCCCTGTCGGCCCGCTCAACCTCACCATCCTCAACGAAGGCGCGCAACGCGGCTTTAGCTGGGCGCTGCTCATCGGCCTCGGCGCGTCGGTGATGGACGCGATTTATTGCGGGATTTCGTTCACCGGACTTTCCTCGTTCTTCGACCACGGCATCGTGAAGGCCACGATGCAGGTGTTCAGCTTTGTTTTTTTGCTGTTCCTCGGCTTCAAATTTCTGCTCGCCCAGACCGTGAGGGTTCCGGGCACGCTCGACGCCGCCACGGAAAAACTCGAGGCCACCCTCGAAGAAAAAATCCATCCCCACTCCGCCTTCCTGACCGGCTTCGTCCGGGTGCTGGGCAACCTCGGCGTGCTGCTGGCATGGATTATTCTCTCCGCCAATCTCATGGCGCACGACTGGGTGGACGATTCGCGCAACGCCAAGATCGCCTGTGTGGGGGGTGTCTTCATCGGCACCGTGACATGGTTTTTGATCTTGAGCTTCGGCGTTTCGCGCGGGCACGGAAAATTCAGCGAAAAAACCCTGGTGCGGTTTCAACACATCTCCGGCATCTGTCTCATCATCGGCGGACTCTTTGACGGCCTCAACATCGTGTGGCACCTCGCCAGACACAAATTGTAATTCCGCATTGACTCATTTCCAAAGTAAGATAATCCTACTGCATGACGACGACCATTTCCAGCAAGGGCCAGGTGGTGATTCCGCAGCCCGTCCGCGAGCGGCACAAGCTGCGCGCCGGCGACGACTTGCTGCTGTTTGAACTGTCCAACGGCGACATCGTCCTGCGGCGCGCGCGTGCGCCGAAAAAATCGCTGGTCTGGCATCTGCGACGGCTGCACGGCCTGCGAATCCCGCGCCGGCGTGAATTTCTCCGCGAGGTCAACTGGTGAACTGGCTGCTGGACACCAACACGCTTTCGGAACTCACCAAGCCCGGGCCTTTCGCCGGCTTGGTTGACTGGCTCGAAACGCATGAACCGGAAACCGCCATCAGCGCCGTCAGCCTTGGTGAAATGGTGGCCGGCATCGAACGGATGCCCGAAAGCAAGCGCCGCCGTTCGCTGGAACGCGCGCTGAAATTTTTGCGCGAAGACTACGCCGGGAAAATTCTGGATTTTACCGAGGGCGTCGCGGTCGAATGGGGCCGGCTCGTCGCCACCGCCAAAAAGCGCGGCCGCAACCTGTCCGTGCTGGACAGCCAGATTGAAGCGACGGCAATCCATTTTGGATTGATGGTGGTCACGCGAAACGAAAAAGATTTTTTCCACCCCGTTTTCAACCCGTGGAAATAGAAGCCGGTTAATTTTATTTTATGCTAAAAGCTGGAATCGTCGGACTGCCCAACGTGGGCAAATCAACCCTGTTCAACGCCGTCACGCGCACGCGCAAGGCCGAGGCCGCGAACTACCCGTTCTGCACCATTGACCCGAACGTCGGCATCGTCACCGTGCCGGACGCGCGGCTCGCCGTGCTCAAGGACATCGCCAAAACTTCCGTCACCATCCCCGCCGCGATTGAGTTCGTGGACATCGCCGGGCTCGTCAAAGGCGCATCACAGGGCGAAGGTCTCGGCAACAAATTTCTTACGCACATCCGCGAAGTGGACGCCATCGTGCAGGTCGTGCGCTGCTTCGACGACCCGGACATCCATCACGTCACTGGCAGCGTGGATCCCGTGCGCGACATCGAGGTCATCAACACCGAGCTTGTGTTATGCGATCTCGAAGCCGTGAAGAAACGGCTGGAGAAAGTCGCCAAGGACGCCAAGCGCGGCGACAAAGTTGCGCTCGCCGACGAAGCCGTCCTGAAAAAACTTGAACCCGTGCTCGATTCCGGCAAGCCCGCGCTCACCTGCAAGCTCACGCCGGAAGAACGCGTCATCGCCCGCCCGTTTTTCCTGCTCACCGACAAGCCGACGATTTTCGCCTGCAACGTCAAGGAATCCGACCTCGCGACCGCCGACCAGAATCCTTACGTCCTCAACGTCCGCGAATATGTGAAGACGCATCTCGCCTGCGAAGCCGTCGTCATCAGCGCGCAAATTGAGAGCGACCTGATTGATTTGTCAGAGTCCGAGGCGAAGGAATTTTTGAAGGAGCTCGGCGTGGACGAATCCGGCGTCGGCGCGCTCATCCGGGCGACGTATCATCTGCTTGGCCTGCGGACGTATTTCACCGCCGGCGAAAAAGAAGTCCGCGCGTGGACGATTCACGTCGGCGACACCGCGCCGAAAGCGGCGGGCGTCATTCATTCCGATTTCGAGCGCGGCTTCATCAAGGCCGAGACCGTCGCCTACGACGCGCTGGTGAAATGCGGCTCCGTGGCCAGCGCGCGCGAAAAAGGTTTGTATCGGATGGAAGGCAAGGAATACGTCGTAAAAGACGGCGACGTGCTGCTGTTCAAGTTCAATGTGTGAACCAGGCCGGGCCGTTCAGAACCATTCATAGCGGTTCTGGCTGTCGTAGGTGATCCAGTCAACGTCACTGAACTTTCGCCAGTCCACATGGGTGTCTTGAAAC
>JAYVCM010000201.1:0-6678 GCA_043749955.1 Limisphaerales bacterium
GGACTGCGGCTGCTTTAGCACCGCTTTGACCGGCGAAATAAAAATGGGGAATGAAGGCTGTTTCAAAAAACCTACCCTGGCTTGCCGAGCCGTAGCTCAAGCAAAGCGCCGGGCGAAGTCTGGTGCCAGCGAGTGGAATCGAACCACTAAAATGGGTGTTCTCTCGCGTGCCGGTCGGGGGTGTTTCGTTGCCATTCATTGCCCGTAGAGTAGCAGACAAAATCCAATACTGTCAATGCTTATTGCGTTTCTATGGGCAACTGTTGGCAGGAAAATATGTGCAAATTCTGTGCAAGCCAACGGGCTTGTGCAAAAGTTGTGCAAACCAGAAAGTCGCGGCGGATGTTGTGCAAAGGCTGTGCAAATTTCGACGGCGGAATCCGTGGGTGTTACCACATTTTTCGGGCTGGCTTGATCACACAGGCGAGCGCGGCGAACTGGCGTAGATGGTCATTTGCTTGACGATGGCCTCCATGACCATGCCGATGGCGTATATGGGCAGTTCACCGAACTCGTTGTCGGCGGCTTCCTTCACGCTCGCCGCACCCTGCATGAACTGTTCCTTGATCTCCGCAATTGGGCGGGTCAGGAGCCAGCACAGTTGCCACGCAAGTTCGCCGGTTGGCTCAAAGGCGTAGCTGCCTTCTGCCAGCGCCGCGAAGCTGTTGAGAGGATGCCCCAGCGCGGACAGAAACATAAAGTCCCGGTCAACGAACCGGCGCACCTTGAACGGCCCCGCTTCAATGTCCGGCGCAGGCGCAAACACATCCCGCGATTCCTCTGGTATCGCCGCCGCCTGCTGTTCGGCCTCGTCTTGTGCTTTTTGGCTTGGCGAATTGCTCATGTGAAATGGGAGCCGGGTCAAGGGTTGAGCTTTGAAAGTTCATCCGCCGCTGTTTGTGAACCGGCGGCGGCGGCTTTGGTGAGATAATCTTTTGCCTTCGCCAAATCCTTTTCCACACCGTTGCCGTCACGGTAGCGTTCGCCCATGCGGAGAAGTCCGTAAGCATCGCCCTTTTCGGCCAAGTCCTGATTGCTTTTTAGAACCTTGGCCTCGACAGCTATTTTTTTGTCTTGGATTGCCTTTTTTGCAGCGTCGGCTTTTTCCGCAGCGACGCGGTATTGCTCGTCCAATTCTTTTTGTGCGACTCTTTGCCGTTCTTCAGCATCAGCTTTCAATTTTTTGAAATCGTCCCCAGTTGGAGTCGTGCCTAAATCCCAAAGTTCCAGCCTATCGCCGTTATACTCTGAAGTTCCAGTCTGCATCGCAAGAAATGCAATTGTTTTGCCAACGGCAGGATTTTCATTCGCCGGGAAATTCCGAATAACTATTTTTCTACCCGAGACTTTTTCTTTTCCGACATCAACCATTTCGGTTACGTCATGGTATTTCTTTGATTCATCTGTAGTCATGTAGGAATTCGCCTTTAGGCGGCGAACAACAACGGCTTGTTGGTTTGTCACTACGGTAAATGTTTCAACAACTAGCCCGTTGGTTAAAACTTTCAAAATGGTTCCGTCAAACCGTGTCCACAAGGCACTTTTATTGATGTCGTAAACCTGGCCTTTTACCACCCAATAAGGCGAGGGTGCCTGGTCTGTTTGCGCCCCAGCGTGCCAGCCGAGTGCGACCATGCTTAAGGCGAGAATCGAAGTGGATTTTAGTTTCATAAATTCCGGTCCGCGTTGCCCGTGCCGCTGCCAACGAAAAGGGCGCACTTACTCACGCCCAGTTTGGGCGTGCTTCAAACGCTGTCCTTGCTTTGAAATTACCAGTTTCGATTCAGACAGCAGCCGAAGCCGCAAATTATTTCGTTGTTTGGTTCGTGATCGATTTTTTAGCTGACGCTGCCGATTGAAGCACCAACGCCCGGCTGATACAAGCGCGGTTTTGACGGCGTGTTCCGCGCCAGTCGCCGCACACTGGCTGTCAAGCGTGGTTTGAACCATCCCCGGAGTGAACCCGTTCAAAGCGGCTGGCGGGCTGGTTTTGCCCCTGCCGTTGGCTGACGCCGGCACCGCGCCGGCCTGCATCGCCCGCCCGTTGTCCGGCAGCATAATCACGGCCCCTCTGCCGCCCTTCGCTTGCCACTCGGCAAGCTGGCGCTCACGGTCGGCCTCATCCTTGTAAATGATGACGATTCCCGAAGGCGGGGTAGCCTTCGCGTTTGTCTTTAACAGGCTCGCTTCGACTTTTCGCAGTCTCGAATTATTCATAGTTCATGTCCTTTCAGAGTTTTTTCAATTATCACCAGCCGTGCTTCCATCTCGTGCAGTTCTTTCACCTTCAAAGCGGCGTCCAGAATGTCACAGCACGCAGCACGCTTTACGCTTTCGGATTTTGCCTCTATGAGATCGCCAAGCCCATTGACGGCCTTACCAACAAGAATTTTGATCCGCACAAAGGCGGCATCAAAAACTTCATTTTGTTGGTGAGTCAATTCACCCCGGAAGGCCGGTTCCCGAAGCCATTTGTAGATGGTCGTCCGCCCCACCCGGGCGCGACGGGCAGCGGCTTCCATGTTGGGGGTGTTTAGAATCGCGGCGATAGTCCGTAACTGGCGGAGTGTGAGGCTCGCGGAAAGTGTCCCGTTCTGTTCGGTTGTGTTCATAAACGGTTTGCGCGTCGGCGCGGTTCACAGTTCACGGCCGGCGGTGGAGTTCCAGCGGGCAAGATGTTCGCCCATGAAAAACTTTCTGGTAGTTTGGCGGCGGCGGCCTCAACCATTCTTCGGTAGCGCCGAAACGTTCCTTTGGGTTTGTGCGCCAGCCGCGCCAGAAATCGCTGGCGAATTTCCACCGGCTCCGCGCCAAGCGCGGCCTGCCAGTTGGCGGACGTGGTTGACTTTTGGAGGACTGGGAGGCTGGTGATAATGATGCGATAAACTTGGTAGAGCGCGCCGTGGTTCTGAAATTCGCCCGCGTCGAGGCGTCTGGCAAGCTGCCTGCCGCGCAGGGAAATTTCGGCGCGCAAGATCGAACCCGGAACGTGCATTTCCAGCGCCTTGTCGTAGAGCTTCACCATGAAGCGTGACTTTGCGTCGTGCCACGAAACTCCTTGCCCGCCATCGAACAAATCCGCGCCGCGATGAATACCCGGCACACGCAAAGCCGCGTGCGCCAAAACAATTGGTGCAGCTATCAAGTCAAAATTCCATGCGATGTCAACCCGCCAGACTTGCCACGCGGCGATTTCTGGCACCTCCGCGAAACCGTTCAAGTCATCGTGCAGTCTTGCCAGCGCCGCGTCGAGTTGAGCTTGGGTTTCGAGCAAACGCCCGTTGTGGCCGAATAATAGCTTCGGCAGAGAAACTTCAGCCCAGACGAGCCGTATTGCCTTTACGCCAACGCGAACCGGCGACGTGTTGCTCAACTGGATATTCCGGCCATCCGGGCGATGGTTACGAAGCGGCCAGTCAGCGCGAATTGCGATGGTGTCGAGCATGGTCAGGGCGTCCATTTTTTGAACGATTCGGCAGCTTGATAGACAAGTTGCTTATTGCGCCCCCTGTTCCAAGCGGCGCAGCGCCTCGACTACGCTGGCCCAGCAAAATAGAACGCGCCTGCCGATGACTATTGAAGGAATTTTTTTAGACGTGCGCCAGTTGAACAACGTGCGGCGCGAGATCGGGAGCCGCTTCAACAATTCCTTTTCGTCCAGAAATGCTTTGAGCTCCCGGTCGGTTTCATGGCGCGGCTCATACTGTTGAGGGATTGCCGCCAACTTCGTGTTGTCCGTGGCGGCGTTTGGTGTCCGCGCCAAGATTTGGTTTTCGTCGGGGAATACATCCCCGCTCGCCGGTGCTGGTTGAATCAAGTTCTTGCCCATGCGAATCATCCTGATGCATGGAGCAAGGAAACAAATCGGCGTGATTTGATTCTGAAAAATCCCGTGGCTACCAATTGCCCATCAGCGGCTCGAAAGATTGCGGTTTCACGTCAGGCTGGAGCGGAAACAAATCGTGGAAGTCATCAAGAGCTTTTTTGTGTTCCTGTTTGCACTTGGCCTTGGTGGAATACTTCTCCCGATCCAACCAATCAACCGGCACTATTTTTGTCAAATCGTCGAACGAGTGATGGTGCATCAACCGCATGATTCCAAGCCGTTCAAGTTTTGCCCGCCAATCTGCGTATGTATCTCCGCGCCCGCGCCCGCTTGATGGTTCAGGAATTTCCTTTGGCCGGCTTCGGGCAATCGCGTCTGCAATTTCCTTGTCAGTGAAGTGCGCCCAATCAATTTCCACAACGGAAACCTCCGTGCCGTCGGGATACACAAACCCACCCGGCAGTCGGTTACTGTCATCAGCCCAATCAACCGGCGCGTCTATCACCAACGGGGTGGACATGGCAATCGAACTAACTGAAAGTGGGTTACTGTTCGGATTCAGTGCGACTTTGCGTTGTTCCATTACCGTCCTGACGATGGCTTGCGCGTCGCCCAAACGACCACGGTTGAACGCGAAGTAGGGCTTCACTTTCAAATCAACAGACTCCGCCCTGAGCGTGCGTTCATCCTTGGAAAGCCGTTGCCACGGGACAGGGAAACTATTTCCTGTAGGCAGAGAATCCGGCGGCACATAACGCGGCTTGGACGGGTCTGCGCTCTGCCATAAGTCCGGCGGAGGCTGGAGAACGATCTCCCGCAAAAAAAGTTCCACCGGACTACGCGAATGCCGGATGTTCCACGCCACAGCGGGAACCATTGAATCAGCATTGCCGTCGGCGCGGCAAGCGGCCTCGCACTGCTGCCGCAATTTTCTTAACGTAGCTGACTCACGCGCATATTCCCACAGGCAACACGCCACAACTTCGGCATCGGATACTTTAGCCTCATCAAAATTCCACTCATACGATGGAAGAGCCTTTTTCAATTCCGACGCGGAGGTGTTTTCAAGCAGCCGCTTGGCTAAACCGCTGCGCTTCTTTCGTGGATTCAATTTCGTTTTTGAGCTCATCGGCAGGCGTCAGGTATTTTTTGCGGCCGGGAGCGAAATCACTTCTTGGAGGCTGCCGGTGGGTTCACGTTGAACCATTTTTCCGCGTCGGCTTTCGTGGCGAGTCCCTTGTAATGCGCGTGAATCATCGCGGGCGAGTTGCCGGCCTGTTGCGCGGTCTGGTTTTCGTTGGCGTGTGCGGCAAAGTGGTAGGTGCAAAAGGCGTGGCGCAATCCATTCAGCCGGTCGGGAATTTTCAGGGACTTCCGCAGTTTCAAAAAGGCGTGCTGATACGCATGGACGCCACGCGAATAAACCTTGCCCTTGGTATTCGCGCGGAAAGGTTCAAGCCATGTGGCGAGCGCCGGGCAGATTTCCACAAGGCGACGCTGGCGCGTCTTGGCATTGCGGGCGGACACTTCAATATGTCCCGCGACGCGCCACACGTCCGCCCAATCCAAGCGCATGATTTCTTCCCCGCGCAAACCGGCAAGGCCGGCAATGGCGATCACCAGACGCAAATCCGCGTCGGCATGGTCCAAAAGTTTTTGCAGTTCTGCCGGGCGGAAAAAATCCGTGTCCGCCGCGTCCGCAATTTCAACCGCCAGACAGTCCGTTTCCAACAGGCGGTGATTTACGGACAGATAATCCTGCCGGGCGCACCATTTCAGAAACATTTTCACCGTGGCGCGGCGGTGGTTTCTGGTTTTCGGCGTGAAGCTTTTAAACGTCTTGGCGTAGGCGGTCAAATGTTCCTTGCTCAAATCGCAAACCGCCGTGCCGGGAAAGGTGCTGGCAAATTCCCGCAGCCATGAATTGATATGCACCGCGTAGGTTTGCGACAGTTGCGCCCGCTTGCCGTCTTTGGATTCGGTCTTGTGCTGGCGGCTGGCGATAAACTCCTCGACAGTTTCCGCAACGTCTTTGCGCTTCACACTGACAACGGTGCGCAGAAAGCCCGTGACGGCTTCATCCAGACTGCGGCCATGAAGTTTGGCAGACGCCTCGACAAACCCGCTGACAGCGGCCAGCAGCGAAACGGCGCGGCCTGTGGACTGCCGGAAGGATTCGAGACGTTGCAACGCGGCGAGCGCGTCGCGGGACTGGCTGGCGGACAAAGCAGCGGCTTGTGAACCGTTGGCCGTGTCGCGCACGATGCGTTCGGCGGCGGTCTTGGCGTCAGAGTAAGCGGCGAAGGTTTGCATCCGCCGTTTGCCCGCGACAGTGAAGGCGACGCGGTAGTAAGCGAACTTCCCGGCAGGCGCGTAAATCTTCGCCTTGCTGGTGCGGTGTCGAATGGTGACGGGAAATCTCACGCGCTTGTCAGCAGTTCGGGCGGGATTCTGTGCAAATTCTGTGCAAGAATCGGATTCGCCTGCGAAATTGCTTGTTAATATGGTGCCAGCGAGTGGAATCGAACCACTGACCTCGGGCTTATGAGTCCCACGCTCTAACCAACTGAGCTACGCTGGCCACCTAAACGGTCAATCATTGTGCGAACATTTTGCTTCCTGTCAAACCGCGAATTGCAGCAGTCTTCCGCCGTGACCAAACTTCCCCGCACTTTTTACGACCGCGACACGGTGCTCGTCGCGCAGGCATTGCTCGGAAAACTTCTCGTCCACCACACCGCTGGCGTCGAGCGCATCGGCAAAATTGTCGAGGTCGAAGCGTATCTCGGTTCGCACGATCTCGCCGCGCACTCGGCGAAAGGTTTGACCGCGCGCACCCAAACCATGTTCGG
>JAYVCM010000202.1:0-2592 GCA_043749955.1 Limisphaerales bacterium
GCGGAAATTTCCCGCGCACTGCCGCCGTTCGTGCTGCGCGTCGGCGTGTTCGTGAATCCGGAAGAAGCGCTCGTCACCCGCGCCATCGCCGATTGCAACTTGAGCCTGCTGCAATTTCACGGCGACGAGACCTCGGAATTCTGCACGCAGTTCGGCTTGATGAGCGTGAAAGCCTTGCGCGTGCGCGACGCGGAATCATTGCTGTCATTGGAGAATTTTCAGACCGACGCTTTTCTGCTCGATGCCCATTCCAAGAGCGGACTCGGTGGCACGGGCGAAAAATTCAACTGGGACCTGGCGGTGGCAGCGCAGAAATTTGGCAAGCCGATTTTTCTCGCGGGCGGATTGACGCCGGAAAATGTGGCGGACGCCGTGCGGCAGGTGCGCCCGTTTGCCGTAGATGTTTCCAGCGGCGTGGAATCTGCGCCCGGAAAAAAAGACACCGCGAAAGTGCGGGCGTTCATCGCGGCGGCGAAAGCTGCAGGATGAAACTCTAACATCCAAGCACCAGGCTCCAGAGAAATTTCCACAACCAAAACGAAGGCCGGGCGCGTGCCTTCGTGCACCGTCGTCGGTCTGGCCAGACAGGGCGCGGATCCAATTTTTTCAATCGCACACCAGCCGGAAAAATCGCAGCGCGTAATTCGCGGGCAGGTTCACCGGCGAGTCCGCGCCCAAATCATACCACGGGCCGCTAACGGACTCCGCGCCTTGCAGCCGGAAGCCGTCGCCCTGCCAGTTCAAACTGATGCCGGCGGGCGTGGTGGTGGCGTTGAGCGGCACGGGCGAGCAGGCGGGCGTGGTTTGCATTCCGTAAATCAGATTGTCCATGCCGTCGCTGATGAGACAGTCCAATTCGGTGAAGGCGGTCGGCGGCGTGGACATCGTGGACAGCTCGGCGAGGATGCGCAGTTCGGTGCCGACGCAACCCATCGTGCCGGAGCAGTTGAGTCCGCTGAAAACCACGAATGGATTCGTGCTCACCAAACTTACGACCCCGATGCCCGGACAACCGATGGTGCCGGGGAAATCGCTCATGGTCACGAGCGCGTTGGTCAGTGACGCGGGAACGTGATTGGTCTCGCCGACGAGCGCGGTGCCGTTCCAGAGCTGCACGGTGACTTGCGAAACGCCCCACTGTGAAAAATCAGCGAAGCAATCCACGCCGCCGAGGTTCGGATTTTGCGCGAGACGCAGATTGAAAACTGGCGGCGGCGGACGGTTGGTCGTCGTGCCCGGCGGCCAGCCTTTGATGCGGAAAAGTTGCGACTGGTTCGGCAAGGTGCCGTCCTGGAATTGAGCGATGTGGAATTGGAAACTCGCCGCGTGGCCGAGATCGGCGCGCACGCCGCCGCCGTTGCCGAGCGAGAAAAATTCCATGCCGGCGTTCGCGCCGTCATCGTAAGCCTTCATCAAAGTGACATGACCGTCACTCCATTTGCGGCCCGAAGCCGTGATGGATGGATTGTCAAAAGCGATCTGTGTCAGGTTGCTCGCGACCAGATCAAGCATCGTGATGGGTGCCGACGTGACCGGCGTGACCGGCGTAAGAATGAGGCGCGCGGTTTTATTTCCCGTCGAGCCGCGCGACGGGCGGTTGCCGTAAATGCAGGCATCCCAGCCTTTGCGCGCGGCGTCGGGCGTCCAGGTGCAGGACGGAAATGCCAGCGTCACTTCGCGCGTGCGGCAGTCGAGCGTGACGGTCATTTGCGCGTTGGTCGCGCCGTCCATCGGCATGAGGCTGGCGAGAATGTTCGTGTCGAGCGACGCGCCGGCGTGCGTGAATGAGGAGAACAATTTGCCGTTCGTGCCGATGGCGATGGAGCGGAACACGGCGGTGGAGTCGGCGACCATTTGTTTGTTCAGCGTGAGGTTCCAGCCGCAATGCGGCGCGCAACTGCGTTGAAAATTGAGCAGCGTCGTGCCGTTGGGATGGGATGAATCCGGCGGCAGCGCGAGCGCGAACGTCGCGCCGGCGGGCGCGTTGAAATCCAGCACGGTGCTGAAGGTGATTTTTTGCGCGGGACCAAAATCCAGGCGCACGTCGGCTGGAATGCTCGCGTTGAGGTTTTCAAAATTCACACCCGCGCCGCCGCCGGGGAAATCAGGCAGGTGAACGAGCTGCCAGGTTGGCGGCAAAGTGACAATGACCCCGATGCTCGCAATCAAACAGCTCCATCTCGCCGTCTGCGGTCTGACGATGACGTAGAACCCGTTCACGGCCACGCCGCCGCAATTGTTGGTGGCGGTGCAAATCACGACATTGGTGCCGAGCGGAAACACGCTGCCGGACGGCGGCGAGCAAACGATGTTGCCGTTGTTGCCGGTGGCGGTGACAAGGTAGTTGACGACGAGTCCGGTGTTGCAGGTGAGGAAGTAAAGATTCGTCGGGCAATTGAGCACTGGTTGCGGCGGATTCACGTTGAACGGCAGGACACAGGTGTTGGTCGTGCCGTTGCAATTGGAAATAAAAATGGTGACGTTGTGCGAGCCGCCACCGACGACGGTTCCGGCGGCGGGCGATTGCGTGATGGTGAGCACGCCGCAACTGTTGGAGATGCAGGATGAATTGATCAGCACCGAAAGATTCGG
>JAYVCM010000203.1:0-3042 GCA_043749955.1 Limisphaerales bacterium
CTGCCGCACGTCTCGCCCACGATGAGAAAATGCGCGCCGAACGCCGCGCAACTGCGGACGACGGCGCCGAGATTTTCCGCGCTGGCAATGCCCTCCACGGCGGCGAGCAGCCGCGGACGCGGCGAATTTTTCAGCAGCGTTTCAAAATCCGGCAGCGGCGGAATTTTCGCCACCGCCAGCGCGCCCTGATGCAGCTTGTAGCCGGTGATGGCTTCCAAAACTTTTTGGTCGGCGACATAGACGCTGATGTCTTCGGGCCGCGCGCGCAGTTGCGGCCCGAGTTTTTCCAGCCACGCGGGCGTGAGCAGCGCGGAGACGACGGTGAAGCGGCTCGCGAGCAGGCGCTTCACCACCTTGATGTTCGCGGCCACCAGCACGCCGGCGCGCTCGTGTTCCTCGACGCGCTTGAGGGTCAGATACAACGCCAGCTCCGGCGCGTCGAGGGCTTGAACGGGATGGATGTGCAAAGTCGCCACGCGGAAATTAAACCCAAAAAACTGCATTGATAAACCACGAAATACACGAACCACACGAAAGGGGCGCAGCTTGACACGGCCCCCGATATTTCGTTGCGGGCGAATTGGAACGCTGCGTTTACGCGGCAGCCGCGAGCCAAACCGTGCTGGTGCCGCGTAAACGCAGCTTTCCGGGGGCAGTGCCCGGTTGCGCCCATCTGCGCCTGGCACCTGCTTTATTCCGTGCCGCCATGCTGCTTGAGCAACTGCACGACCTCATCCTGATGCCATTGCTCGGCGCGCTTCAACGGCGTGCGGTCCTGGTTGTCACGCAGGTTTATTTTGGCCGACAGATTCAGCAGCACCGTCACCACATCGGTGCAACCTTCTTGCGCCGCCAGATGCAAGGGCGTGGCCTGGTCGTCCGCCGTCACATTGATTTTGGCGCCTTTGTCCAGCAACAGCATCACGACGTTGGTATGGCAGTTTTGTGCCGCCAGATGAAGCGGGGTCAGCTTGTGATCTTCCGGCAGATTGAGTTCGTCCGGGTGCTGCGTCAGCTCGGCAGCCACGCCCGCCGCATCCCCGTTGATGGCGAATTGATGGATGGCCCGATAAGCACTGTGCGGATGGGCGGTCCAGCATCCGCTGGTCAGCAGTCCACAAGCAGCGGCCAGGATCACGATCTGCAACTGGATGGGAAATTTTATTTTCATGGTGGTGGTGGGTGAATCATCCCAGCAGTTGGCCGAACTTCGGATGACTCTGGTCTGCCCCGTGCTGTTTCATGCTGGTGATGACATCGCTGAAACCCTTTTGCAAGCTGGTGTCGAGCGGCGGTTTCGTGACGCCGACGGGAGCGGCCATTCTTAATTGCAGGTAGGCATCCAGCGGCGGCGGTGCCGGGGCTTGCAGGGTTGGATTGCTGAAATCAAGGACGTGGGAAATGCTGCCCACGGGACGGGCATCCACGAGCGGCGAGTAGGAGCCGTTGCCAAATTTCTCGCCCAGCAATTTGAGCACGGAAGTATGATCCAGCAAATTGTGGCTCACGGTGCCGGGCCGGGTAAATGGTGAAATGACAAAGGCCGGCGTGCGCACGCCCAGCGACTTGAAGGGAACCGTCCACTTCGCACCGGGCGGCGGACTGGTCGGGATGATCGGCGGAGCCACATGATCAAAGAATCCGCCATGCTCGTCATAGTCAACGATCATGAGCGCGCCTTTCCAAAACGATCTGCTCGCGGTCACCGCCTTGTAAACCTCCATGAGAAATTCCTGGCCGTCACTGATGCCGGCGGGCGCGTGGTCGTCGGTGCTGGTGCCGGTATGCGGGGCATCTTGATAGGTCGGCTCGACGAAAATCACCTGTGGCAACTGGTCCGGCGGCGTGTTGCGCAGATCTGATTCCATGTCCTCGAAGCAGCGGAACTTGTCGCTGAACAAAACCGACGGCAGCCATTTCGGCATCAACGCAAAAAAAGGAATCTCCTGATGATAGACCCGCCAGCTGATGTTGCGTTTGTTCAGCCAGTCATAGACGAGTTCCTGATCCGGCAGCGGCGTCTGGTTCACATCAATCAACGAAAAACCGCTCATGGACATCAGGCGGTTGGGTTGCGTGCCGGCCGGCAGCGAGCAAAACCAGCGGTCACAGATGGTAAAGTTTTTGGCAAAGAAATTATTCATCGGGGCTTCTTCCGCCCCGAAATAACTCATCACCAGTTTTCGGATCGCCGGATTGGTGGAAACTTTGGGCGGAATGGCGCTGACAAAGCTATTCATCGGAAAGCTGTCGTCCTGCCGCGGGTCAATTTGCGCGGCGATGTTGCTGCGTTCATGCGGGGGATCGAAAGCATCCGGCATCGTGTGCGGATCCAGGGAATGAAATGGCTGGCAGGCCTGGCCGCCATCATAGTTGGTGAACCGCTGCAACCAGGCGGGGTCAAGGCTTTGACCATCCACGTCCGTGCGGTTGAAGGGCGCCAGGCTCAAGTAACCCAGCATGTGGTCGAAGGAACGGTTTTCCATCATCAGGATGACGATGTTTTTTATTTTACTCAAGTCATCGGGCATAACGTCGCCCCTTGAATCTGCTTTACCGGCCTTGACAGCTTTGACAGCTTTGACAGCCTTGACAGCCTTGACAGCCTTGACAGCCTTGACAGCTTTGACAGCTTTTAGCTTTTTTTTTGCGGGCATGACGCGGCGAGTTTGCGCAGGAAATTCGTCGGGCGTCAATACCCGCCACCAGCTTAATTACTCCAACAGCGGCGGGCGCAATACTCTAGTTGGAGGCCGCCCGCCGAACTCAATTTACTTCTTCTGAAAAACCAGTTCCTCGTCTTTCGCGCCAACTTTAATCTTGTCGCCGGGCTTGAACTCGTCCGCCAGCAGCCTCGTCGCCAGCGCGGCGGGCAGATGCTCCTGGAGCGCGCGCTTGAGCGGACGCGCACGGATTGATTTCCCCTTTGGCGCGCGCGCCGGTAATTGCTAACTTGAACGCGATGCCGGACATCGTCCTCACCACGCTCAACGCGAAGTTCATCCACGCCGCGTTCGGGCTGCGCTATCTCTTCGCCAACCT
>JAYVCM010000204.1:0-7412 GCA_043749955.1 Limisphaerales bacterium
CCTGTGAGTTCCGATGCGGTTGCAAGCCGGAAACACACAGGCAAGATGCCTGTGCCACTACTGCGCGACGCCGGCGCCCTGCTCACACGCTGGCGCGACGAAGGTGTGGAATACGATTTTGTCCAGCGCGACTGGCTCGAAGAAAATCTCGTCTTCGAGCTGAAGTCGCATCCGCCGCTGGCTTCGCTCGGCAGTTTCCGCGACGGCTGGTTTTACATTCAAGACCCCGGCACGCTGCTCGCGCCCGCCGTGCTCGGCGCGCAGTCCGGCGAAACGATTCTGGATTTGTGCGCCGCACCCGGCGGCAAGGCCATGTTCATCGCGCAACTGATGGACGACTCCGGGAAAATCGTGGCGCACGACATTTCCGAAGAACGCCTGAAGCTGATCCGGGAAAACTGCGTGCGGCTGGGCGTGACGTGTGTGGAAGCACAGATGAGTGAATTGGTCCGCCCTCACCCTGGCCCTCTCCCCCTGGAGCGGGAACCGCAACCGGTCGTTTCCGTTTCTTCGTCGGCAGTCGTTGCAAATCCAGCGCAAGATTTTGCCAGGACGCGGCAACCGTTTCCCCCTCTCCCCGGGGGAGAGGGCCGGGGTGAGGGCGGACAACAACACAATTCTTTTTTCGACCGCATCCTGGTGGACGCTCCCTGCTCGAACACCGGCGTGCTGCGCCGCCGCGTGGATTTGCGCTGGCGCATCTCGGCGGACGAAATTGTGCGGCTGAAAAAAACACAGCTCGAATTGCTCAATCAGGCCGCAACGCAACTGAAACCCGGCGGCGTTTTGGTTTACAGCACCTGCAGCCTGGAGCCGGAGGAAAATTCCGAAGTCGTGAAAGAATTTCTCGCGGCCAACGAAAATTTCGAACTGGAAACCGAGCGCCAGTTGCTGCCGTTTGCGGACCATGTGGACGGCGCGTATGTGGCGCGGCTCGTAAAATCGCAACGCGTTTGACTGGGAAAACGGACAAACGCACGGACGCAGAGGACGCGGAGATTCGCGGAGGAACATTCAACATTCAACATTCAACTCCGAACCCGCAGGTGCGCCAGTCATTGGGCGTTCGATGTTGAATGTTGAATGTTTTGATTGCGGCTGGGCCGCGCCATGCCTCCGCGTTATTCGGAATTATTTCCACTGGCTCCAATAGTTTTCAAAACTCTGCCGTTCGCGCACGAGGCGCACACCGTTTTCATCCTGCCAGCAAACCGCCGCGTGGCCGTGTGAAAACCGTGTCTCCCACGGCAGGTGATACGCACCGGCGTCGAGCCAGATGAGATGGTCGCCGGCTCGCAGCGTGCGCGGCAGCGGAATCCGCGCGAGCTGATCGAAGGCCATGCACGTCGGGCCGCAGACGGCGGTGAGAACTTCCGCGCCGCTGCGTTCGGGCAGGGTGACCAACGCGTGCTGTTCCCAAAGCGAATGTAGCGCGTTCATCGTGCGGCCACCGTCGCAGATGAGCTGCCGCAAACCGCGCCGCTCCTTCACGTCGAGAATTTTCACCGCGAGCGCGCCGCTGCCGGTGCTGACGAAACGTCCATTCTCCAGCCAGATTTCGCGCAGGCCGGGAAATATTTTTGCAGACCGCCGCAGCATCTGCGCGAACGAGCCAAGGCCGAATTGAGCGTCATAAACTTTGCCGCCGCGCGTGAGGACGTGGCGCACCGGCACGCCGCCGCCGAGGTCGAGGTGCAGCGGACTGAACTTCGCCGCGTGGCAAACCGCCGCGACCTCGGCGATGGCGCGCTCGTAAACCTGCACGGAAGGAATATTCGAGCGCAGATGAAACTGGACCGTCTCGATGCGGGTCTTGGCGCGCAGCAATTTTTTCAGCGCGGCCACGGCTTCTTTCGGCGTAAAACCAAACTGCGTGGGGAACTGCGGATTCTCCGGGTCAAATTCTTCGCCGGTCAAAATGCGGAGGCCGAGTCGCCAGTTTAATTTCTTGGCGAGCGGCAGGAGCGCGGCAAGTTCAGTCGGCGAATCGAAGTTGACGGAGAGTTGGAGTCCAAGCTTTAGCTTGCCGGGCGGGGAACAAGCTGAAGCTTGAACTCCAACGAACTTTGGCAGCCAGTGATGCTTGGCGGGGCCGTTGACGAGAATATTTTCCGGCGTGAACCCTTCGGCCAGCGCGGCGCGCAGCTCAAATTCGCTGACCACCTCGATGCCCCGGCCCTGCTCGCGCCACCAGCGGAGCAGCGGCGCGACCGGCTGGGTTTTGCACGAGAGCCAGTGGCGGAAAAGAATTGCCGATTTACGATTGCCCATTGCCGATTGAAAACCTGCGCTCGTGAGCGCGGCGTCGAGTTCGGAAATTCTTTCGGCGATGGGCGCGCTGGAAAAAACGTAGAGCGGCGTGGGGGAAAGCGAAAGCGCCTCGCGAACGAGGCGCTTCCAGAACTGGATGGTTTCCGGTGCGTGACCAAAATCCAGCTTGGCTGGTTTATTTTCCGGCATAACGCCGTTCCATTTCCGCCTGCGTGAAAGTTTTTTTGCCGGGCGAATGGCGGCGAGCTTCGAGGATGTCCAGATAGTCTTCCAAATCCTCAAGCTCCGTGTGCAGTTCGGTCACCTGCGCCCGGCGTTTTTTGATTTCGGCATCCACTTTTTCAAGAGTCGTAGATGATTTTGAACGCGCCCATTTCAACTCACATCCCCATGATCTGATACCCGCCGTCCACATAGATCACCTGGCCGGTGATGGACGCCGCGCCGTCGCTGGCGAGGAACGCGCCGGTCTGGCCAAGTTCATCCGTCGTGCAACTGCGCTTGAGCGGCGCGCGCGCTTCGTAATGTTTCATCATGTCGCTGAAGCCGGCAATGCCGCGCGCGGCGAGCGTCTGGACGGGGCCGGCGCTGATGCAGTTCACCCGGATTTTTTTCGGGCCGAGATCGTAGGCGAGATAACGCGTGCTGGCTTCCAGTGCGGCCTTCGCCACGCCCATGACGTTGTAGTGCGGCACAACTTTTTCCGCGCCGTAATAAGTCATCGCCACGATGCTGCCGCCCTCGGTCATGAGCGGCGCAGCCCCGCGTGCGAGCGCGACGAGCGAATACGCACTCACGTCGTGCGCCACGCGGAACGCCTCGCGGCTGGTGTTCACAAATTCGCCTTCCAGCGCTTCCTTGGGCGCATACGCGACGGAGTGCAGGAGCAGATTCAGCTTCCCAAATTTTTCGCCGACGGCCTTGAAGACGTTCGCGATGTCATCGTCCTTGGTCACGTCGCACGGCATCAGCAACGTGTCCGGGCCGAACGTGGCGACGAGTTCCTCGACGTTTTCCTTCAGCCGTTCGCCCTGGTAGGTGAACGCGAGTTTCACGCCCGCACGCGCCCACGCCTGCGCGATGGCCCAGGCGATGGAGCGTTTGTTGGCGACGCCGAAGACGATTCCAGTTTTTCCTTCAAGTAGTGGCATAAAATAATTTGGTTAAGCGGCGGCAAGGTTAAATCTTTTCCACCGTCGCGCGCAAAGAAAATTCACGCGCGAGTTAAAGCGGCGCTAAAGCGACCGCAGTCCAGACGCTTCGCGCGGGCCGATGGCTTTGAAATCTCGCGGAGCGTCTGGACTGCGGTCGCTTCAGCGCCGCTCTCGTGCGCCGATCAGTTTGATTCAGACCTTGGAGCAAAAAACACCGTCCGAGCGTCCAGTCTCGACTCGCCATGGCGGGCAAACTAAACTGGCCGCGCATGGACTCAAATGTAATCGCCGCCGGACTCATCCAGTATTTGATTTTGGTCGGGCTGCTCACGTTTCACGAATTCGGCCACGCGTGGACGGCCATGAAATGCGGCGACGACACCGCGCGGCTGCAGGGCCGCGTGTCGCTGAATCCGCTCGTCCACATTGACCCCATCGGCACGGTGCTGCTGCCGCTGCTGATGATTTTTCTGCCGACGGGCGCGAGCCGTTTCATGATCGGCTGGGCGAAACCCGTGCCGGTCAACCACCAGAATCTGCGGAACCCGAACTTGGACGACATCCTCGTGACCATGGCCGGGCCGGCGATGAATCTGCTGCTGGCGGTGGTGCTGGTCGGGGCGGCGCGCGCGTGTTTGATTTTTCATGCCGAGGCCGCCGTGGAACTTTTGGTCGGCGCGGCGCGGTTGAGCCTGCTGCTTTGCTTTTTTAACCTGATCCCGATTCCGCCGCTCGACGGCTCCCACATTTTGCGTAAACTCACCGGCATGAGCTGGGAGGCGTATGCGAACTTCGCGCGCTTTGGCTTCATCGGGGTCATCATCGTCCTGCAAATCCCCCAGGTGCGCGAGCTGCTTTGGCTCACAGTGGAGTCCACGCTCGGTTTGCTCGGATTTATTTTCCGCTTTTGAACGCCAGCGCGGGCGCATCTCACTTTATTGCGAGACTTAAGTCACCGTCCCTGAATCCCAAAGGGATTCCGGCACCAAGCCCAGGGTTGCGAGGCACGAGCTACCCTGGGTCATCGGCGAAAGCAAAGCACAACCCCAACGGGGTTGCGGCGGCGGTGAACTCGGCGGTCGGGCCGCAACCCCGTTGGGGTTGGATGCATCGGGGCGGTTTCCCCAAGGTAGCTCGTGCCTCGCAACCCCGCGGCTGCGGGGCTGAAGGACACAATCCCTTTGGGATTGGGGACTTTGGCTTTGCAATAAAGTGAGATGCGACCCGCCAGCGCTCTTCCGCCAGAAAAGGCTCGCCTTGCTGCGATTGATTTCAGAAATTGCCGCGCGTGAAATCACACCAGCCAGCCGCGAAAAATTCTTCGACCGAACCTGACTTTGAACTGCCCGTCGAGGGCTTCACCGGCACGCCGGAGGAAATCCAGCGGCAATGGTTCGAAAAAGTTTATCGCGGGCGCGGCGATTCCATGAAGCAGCTCACCTGGCGCGCGGTGCTGATGGGTTCGGTTCTCGGCGGCGTCCTCTCGCTCACCAATCTCTACATCGGCCTCAAATCCGGCTGGGGCATCGGCGTCGCCATCACCGCGTGCATTTTGTCCTACGCCATCTGGACGACCTTCGTGAAAATCGGCCTGGCCAAAGTGCCGATGACCATCCTCGAAAACAACTGCATGCAATCCACCGCCAGTTCGGCGGGCTACTCCACCGGCGGCACGCTCATCTCGGCGTTCGCCGCGTTCATCCTGCTGAATGGTCATCCGCTGCCGATCCCGCTCACGCTCGCGTGGGTTTTCTTCCTGGCCATCCTCGGCGTCACCATGGCCGTGCCGATGAAAAAGCAAATGATCAACATTGAGCAGCTCCGTTTCCCCAGCGGCGTGGCGGCGGCGGAAACTCTGCGCGCGCTCCACTCGCACGGCGCGAAAGGAATGCGCGCCGCGAAAGCGCTGGGCATCGCCGGCGTCCTCGCAGCCATTGATAATTTCTGGCACGACGGCTTGGCGGTTCTCGATGGCTTCTTGATTAAATCATTTCACCTCGCAGCTAATCTTAACTATTTTTCCAGCGACACGCTCTGCACCAAGTTCAACGCCGCCGTGTTCGGCCCCGCGTGGGTCGGGCGCACCGTGATGTTCAGTTGGGAGCCGATCTTCATCGCCGCCGGCGCGATCACCGGGATGCGCGTGTGCATTTCCATGTTGATCGGCGGCACGCTGTGCTGGGCGGTTTTCGTTCCGCTCATGCAGCACGCCGGCATCATCACCGGCGGCGGTTTCCGCGACGTGGTGCAATGGACGCTCTGGGGCGGCGCGTCGTGCATGGTCGCGTCCGGCATCTTCGGATTCTTTTTGCAATGGCGCATCGCTCTGTCGGCGTTCAGCGGCATGGGAAAAATGTTTTCCCGCCGCACCGCCCTGACTGAAATGGAAGCCATCGAAACGCCGATGTCCTGGTTCGCCGCCGGACAACTCGTTTCGCTCATCGCGCTCGCGCTGCTGGCGCACGCGTCGTTTGACATGCCGTATTGGCAGAGCGCGCTCGCGGTGGTCATGTCCTTCGCGCTCGCGCTCGTCGCGTGCCGCGTCACCGGCGAGACGGACACCACGCCCATCGGCGCGATGGGGAAGGTGACGCAGCTCACCTTCGGCGCGCTCAATCCCGGCAACGTGAATGTGAACCTGATGAGCGCGAACATCACCGCCGGCGCCGCCGGTTCCGCCGCCGACCTGCTGACCGATTTGAAAAGCGGCTATCTGCTCGGCGCGAATCCGCGCAAACAATTCATCGCGCAGTTCGCCGGCATTTTCATCGGCACCGTCATCAGCGTCTTCGCGTTCACGCTCATCGTCAACAAACCGGAAGTCATCGGCAGCGACCAGTTTCCCGCGCCCGCCGCGCAGACATGGGCGGCGGTGGCGAAGGCCTTGAGCAAAGGCCTGGACGCGCTCGCGCCGGTGAAAGTGTGGAGCATCGTCATCGGCGGCGTGGTGGGAATTTTATTTTCCGTTCTGCCGATTATTTTCCCGAAGCAGAAAAATTTTCTGCCCTCCGCCTCCGCCTTTGGTCTCGCGTGGGTCTTCCACTGGTATTATGGCGTGCTGTTTTTCATCGGCGCGGTCATTGCGTGGTGGTATCAGAAAAAATCGCCCGCGAACGCGGAGGAATTCACCTATCCCGTGGCGTCCGGCATCATGGCGGGCGGCGCGCTGATGGGCGTGGCGCTGATCTTCTGGCAGAACGGCGGCGAGATTTTCACGAGGCTGTTCGGACGTTAGGTGGTGGCTGCAAGTTGAACGGGCGGTGGCATGGGTGGCCTTGGCTCCGCGTCTTCGCACCTTTGCGTCTTTGCGATAAAGTCCTCTGCATCGTTCCGGTTTAGATGTCCCTTCGCCGCGCGACAACCCCGGTGTCAAAGGCGGCGGGTTTGCCTTTGACGGGGCCGGGAGGTTGTGGGAAGGTCAACGTGTCATCCGCCAGAGGCGTAAAACCAATTCCCGTTGCTTATGAAAAAATTGCTTCAATGTGCAGCCGCGTTGCTGCTGCTCTCAACTTTCATCGCTCAACTCCCAACCGCCCACGCGCAAAGTTATTCCGTGGACTGGTATAAAATCGCCGGCGGCGGCGGCACCAGCACGGGCGGCACTTACCAAGTCAGCGGCACCATTGGCCAGCATGATGCCAGCGGCGCGATGAGCGGCGGAAATTATTCCGTGACCGGCGGCTTCTGGGCGCTCATCAACGTGGTGCAGACACCCGGCACGCCGAACTTGCTCATCTTTCCGAACGGAGCGAACAGCGTGAAAATTCTCTGGCCAAACACGGGCAGCTACACGTTGCAACAAAACGGAAATCTTGCGACCACGAACTGGACGACGAGCGGCTTTGCCATCACCAACGGCTTCGGCACGAACTTCGTCACCATCACGCCGCCCACGGGGAATTTATTTTTCCGGTTGAGAAATCCGTAGCTGTCCCGCCATAGTGGCACGCGCGTCACGCCCGTGTGTTTCTATGACGGGTGACATTT
>JAYVCM010000205.1:0-2831 GCA_043749955.1 Limisphaerales bacterium
CTGGCCAATTACAAAACCCTCGCCCGGAAACGAGCGGGGGTTTTCGCGTCCTGCGGGAATTCTGAAAGGTCATTCTACTTTTATGGTGGTTCATTTTTACATTGGCACACTGCGGTCCACACCGAAAGATTGCCCCCACTGCAAAAGCGCCGGAGCACTGTGCACCTCCAAGACACTGCGCGCTTTACTATACTAATTCCCAATAACAACCGGCTGATTGGCTTTGAAGCCGCCAGGCGGGATGGAGGTCGCCAACGGCGGCGAGGTAGTGGCACAGGCATCTTGCCTGTGAGTTCCACTCACGACGGACAGCCCCCTGCGGTCGAAACACACAGGCAAGATGCCTGTGCGACTACCGCCGCGCCACCATGGATACCGATTATCACTGGGAAATGGTATTAAATCATGGAGCAACGCGCCAGCGTCTTGGACTGCGGTGGCTGACACCGTGAGATAATTGCCCGCTGCTCGCCAAGAAGTTTGCGAAGTCGCTATCTCACGGGGCTGGCGGGGAACGGGGCTGGCACCGCTTTCGATTGGAACCGGCGTGTGCTTTCGGAGAGGTGGAGGTTGATGGTTGGTTATTTCCCTCCTTCCAAAAGCGGTGTGTGCCCCCACCCCTCACCCACCGCACTCCACGACGCTCGCGCTTCTCGGAAATCATCGGGCAGCACGGCGGCGGCTTGGTATGTGCCTATGTCAACAGGAACTGCAATACTTTCCCCGACAGGTCAGACAATTTTTCCAAAACCATTTCACTCATTTCAAATTAGCTGGTGCCGCGACCAGCCGCACGGGACCGAGCAGGCCGGACGGCAGCGGTTGAATGAGGTTGAGGTTTTGCGGCTGGAAGCGGTTGCCGAATTGCCGCGTGACGCCGGCGTAGTCGTAGTTCGGCAGCTTGATGCCGGCCATGTAATTGACGGCGAGGTTTCCCACTTCGATGCGGATTTTATTTTCGCCGGGCTTGAGTTTGCCGGTCACATCAATCGCGTAGGGCGGACACCATACCGAGCCGATGCGCTGGTCGTTGAGGTAAAGAATGGCGGCTTCGCGGACCGGCGGATTCAGCGCTGCCCTCATGCGCGGCCCGCCGTCCATCCCCTCGCTGCCCGGCGGCGTAACCGTGGCCTGACCGAAATCAAACGACACGGACAAACCGGCCCTCAACATTTCGGGCGCAACCGTGATGGTCTTCTCGTAAGTCGCGACGCCGGAGAAATTATTTTTGTCTTTGAGGCTCGTCCACGATGCGAACTGGTCCATTGTGACTGGCTCTCCGTCTTTGCCAAACCGAACCGTCCATCCGCTGCTTAAATCAACCGGCGGTGGCACGTTGGCGACAACTGGAGGATTTTTCGGCGCGGGCAGCTTGCGCTTGGTGAATGCGACAATTGTCGAACCGTAAGGCTCAAGGTTCAGATGGATGGTGGAGCCGGCGGATTTTTCCGTGACGGCGGCGGGGCTGACGTCGCCGTTTATCGGATTCCAAATTTCCGCCTCCATTCCCGCCACGCGAAACGCGGCGTCCACGCTCCTCGGCTCATTGCCCGTGTTGGCGACAAAATAAATCTCGCCATCCGCCGTGTGGCGATGCACCGCGCCGATTTCCGGCGCAGCGGGCGACACTGCCATGTCCGGCGACAATCGTTTCGCCAGCGCCGCGCCAAGTTGATTTTCGTCTTCGATGAAAATGCCCGGCGCGTTCGGAACCTTGAAAAGTCGCTCGGCGATGTCGCGCACAATTTTGGTGTCGGCATCGGGCGTTTTGTAGCCGGGAGCCAGATCCGGCAGACGTCGCGTGGCGATGACGATGCCGCCGGCCCTGGCGAATTTCTCCAGCTTCTGCATCGTGGCGGGAAGAATGCGCTCAACTCCGGGCAGGACAACGACGCGATAATGCACATCACCGAACGCCAGCGTGTCGCCGGAAACTTTGCCGCGCATTTCCAGCAACTGATCGTCGAAGAAATCCAGATTGTAGCCCGCGTCAGTGATCCCCTGCACGAGGCCGCTCACTTTGGGATCCATATAGGAATTGATGCTGAAATTTTTTCCGAGATTCGCCCACGCATCGCTGTTCGGCAGAAAGAGCGCGACGTCGTTAGCAGGCGTTCCTTGCCGCAGGAGATAGCTGACGCGCTGGAGATATTTCGTCACGTCCGGCATCACGAGCCACCACGGATTTTTTTCGTTGAAAACTCCCGCCGCATAAAAACTCCAGCCCGGATACGCGACGCCTTCCGCCGTGTAAGGCCAGCCGTGGCAGATGAGCTGGTTGATGCCGGAGAGAAAATGCAGGTCCGCTTCCGCCTTCATGTCCAACGGCGTGGCGCGGAACACCACCGAGTGCAGCCAGGTGAAAGTTTCCGAACTCGTCACCGGCTTGCCGAGCAAGTGACTGGCCGACGACGCCCAGCGCGCGGTCGTGAATTTTTTCCACGGATAACCCTCGCCCTCCGGCAAATCGCAGTAGGCATAACTGAACAGCGCGGCGGGCGGCGAGCCGTAACCTTGAATGCGGAACTTGGTCTTGTTCTCGGCGGCCAGTTTTTTGAACGCGCCGTTGAAGTAATCGTTGAAAACTTCCGTGCAGGTCTGGCCCCAGTCGTGGCGGATGTCCAGCGTCTTCGGGCCGATGTCGTTGAACAGCGCTGGCAGCAGCGGCTTTAAATCATAGCCGCGACGCTTTTGAAATTCCGCGAGCAGATTCGGCGTCCAGTTTTCGCCGGCCACTTCCAGGCTGTCGCAGAAAATCGCGTAGGGCGGATTCGGCCCGCACGCCTTGATCGCCGGCTCGGCGATTTCCTTGATGAATTTTTTGATAACGG
>JAYVCM010000206.1:0-24484 GCA_043749955.1 Limisphaerales bacterium
CCTGAAAGAGTTTGAGTTCGAGCTGGAACTGGATCCTTGGACGCTGCATTTGCCCTTCGAGCCGCTGGAAGGCGAGGAGGCGGTGTCCTTTAAGAACGATTGCGTGGACTTGACGCCGCTGATGCGGGAAGATATTCTCCTTGGGTTTCCGCAGCACCCGTTGTGCAGACCGGATTGCGACGGATTGAAGCCGGCCGGCGTTGGCAAAGCGCGTAAAACTGCCGGCAAAGATGAATCCAAGCCGTCCGCGTGGGCTGAATTAAACAAACTGAAACTCTGATTTTGAATTTATGGGCGTCCCAAAACGTAAACCTTCCACGAGCCGGCAGAAAATGCGCCGCGCTTACAACAGCGTGCTGAAACTGCCGCAGCTCAACAAATGTCCGCAATGTGATGCGCCGGCCCTGCCGCACCGGGTCTGCCCGGCGTGCGGTTTTTACAAGGGCCGCCAGGTGCTGACCATCACGGCCGGCGCCTGATCGTTTAAGGCGGCGCGGGAGGTTTTTCCGCGCCTTTTTCATTTTCGTCTATGCGAATCGCAGTGGATGTCATGGGTGGCGACCACGGCTGCGGTGTCATCATCGCGGGCGTGAAACGCGCCTTGGAGGAAAACAAGGATATCTCCCTCATCTACCTCGTCGGCAACAAGGCGGACATCCACGCCGCCCTGCCGGAACGGGGCTTTCGTGACCATCGCGTCCGCGTCCTCCACACCACCGAAGTCGTGGAGATGGAGGACAAGCCGATGGTCGCGCTCCGCAAGAAAAAAGATTCTTCCATCGGCCGCGCCGCCGACCTCGTCGTGGATGGCAAGGCCGACGCGTTGATTTCCATGGGCAACACCGGTGGGGTTTTTGCCGCGGCGACGTTCAAGGTCGGCCGCATTCCGGGCGTGGAACGCGGCTGCATCTCCGCCGTGATCCCGCGCCAGGGCAACGAGTTTGTGCTGCTCGACGCCGGGGCCAATGTCGAGTGCAAGCCGGTCCATCTCGCGCAGTTCGCCGTCATGGGCAATGTCTATTCGCGCGAAGTCTTGAAGCGCAAAAACCCGCGCGTCGGCGTCTTGAGCATCGGCCGGGAGGATTCCAAGGGCAATGAACTGACGCTCGCAACCTTTCAGCTTTGCAAGCAGCTCGATTTGAATTTCATCGGCAACGTGGAGGGCCACGACTTGTTCAAGGATCATGTGGACGTCGTCGTGTGCGACGGCTTCGTCGGCAACATCGTTTTGAAAACTTCCGAGAGCCTGGCCGTGGCGATGTTCTCGATGCTCAAGCGCGAGCTGATGCAAAACACCAAGCGGCAGATCGGCGCCATGCTGGCGAAGGACGCGTTTCAGGCCATCCGCCGGCGCATGGACCCGGAGGTTCATGGCGGCGCGCCCATGCTCGGTTTCAACCACCTCGTCTTCAAGGCGCACGCCTCCGCCCGTGAACGCGCCGTGGCCAGCGCCATCCGCGTCACCGCCGGAACCATCAAAAACCGGATCAACGAGATCATCGCCCGCGAAATCGCCGCCGCGAATGTCAAGCTCGCCGCCTTCGAAGCCGCCGGTTCTGCGAACGCATGAGCAAAAAATTTAACAATCCGCGCGCCAAACATAATTTCCAGGGCCGCCCCTGCTCCATCACCGGCGTGGGTTCGTATGTGCCGGAAAAAATCCTGACCAACGCCGAACTCGAAAAAATGGTCGCGACCACGGACGAATGGATCACCTCGCGCACCGGCATCAAGGAACGCCGCATCGCCGCGGCGAATGAATTCACCTCCGACCTCGCCACCAAGGCCGCCGAGCGCGCGATGAAAATGGCCGGGGTCACCGCCAGTCAGATTGATCTCATCATCGTCGCGACGCTCACGCCGGACATGCCGTTTCCTTCGACCGCGTGTCTGGTGCAGCGCAACCTCGGCGCGGCGCGCGCGGCGGCGTTCGACATCGAGGCCGCGTGTTCCGGTTTTATTTACGCGCTGGAGATCGGCCAGCAGTTCATCGTCTCGCGCACTTACGAAACCGTGCTCGTCGTCGGCGCGGAAAAACTTTCATCCATCGTGAACTGGAAGGACCGCAACACCTGCGTGCTGTTCGGCGACGGCGCGGGCGCGGCGATCCTGCAGCACCGCGAAAATTCCCACGGCCTGCTCACCGCCGTGATGGGTGCGGACGGCACCAAGGCCGATTTGCTTTCGATGCCCGGCGGCGGCAGCGCGTGTCCGGCCACGCTGGAATCCGTGGCGAGCGGGATGCATTACCTGCGCATGGACGGCAAGGAAACGTTCAAGAACGCGGTGAACGCGATGGTTTCCGCCGCGAACGAGGCGATGCGCCGCTGCGAAATTGACATCACCAAAATCAAGTGCGTCATCCCGCATCAGGCCAACCAGCGCATCGTGGACGCCGTCGGCGAACGCCTTAAAACCACGCCGGAGCAGCTTTTTATCAACCTCCACAAATACGGCAACACCTCCGCCGCGTCCGTGGCGATTGCGTTGGACGAAGCGGTGAACTCCGGTAAAATAGCGCGCGGCGACCTGATTTTACTGGTGGTTTTTGGCGCCGGCCTGACGTGGGGTGCGGCGGTGATCGAATGGTAAGACTAATTGAAACAATTCACACCGCTAATTTGACGGCGGGGGTTGGCGTGCTAGTTTGGTTGAACTAAAAAAATTATGAGCGCAAAAAAAATGAATGGGTCGGGCTGCTTCGAATCAGCGGTGAAATTCTCGGGGCGGAATGTGCAACTGGAACTTTCCACCGAAACGGTTTCCATCCACAAGAGCGGCATTGAATTTCGCAGCCCCCAGCCCTTCACGGAATGGAGCGAGATGACCGTGTCGCTTCAGTCGCCGCTGGACGGCGGCAAGTTTTCCAGCAACGGCGTCATCGTGGCCTGCACCGGCAACAAGCACGCCGGCTATAACGTCTCGATGCTGTTCACCGACATGACGCCGCAGGCCCAGGCCCGGCTCGGTGCGATGGCGCGTTCACCCCTCGGCACGATCTGATTCCGAATTTTCAAAGCGATTTGCAACCCCCGAACAAACGTTCGGGGGTTATTTTTTTGACCCGCCGCCCACAATTTTTTAACCTGTTCAAATGAAAATCTTGCTCACCACCACTTCGTTCCAGGACACGCCCGGCGCACATCATGATTTGCTCAAGCAGACCGGTTGGGAAATCATCACCGCGCGCGGCCCGCTGAACGAGGCGGACACGCTCGCGCTCGTCGGCGACGTGGACGGCTACATTTGCGGCGACGACGCCATCACGCGCAAGGTTTTGGAGAAGGCGCGTCCGAAGCTGAAGGTCTTGAGCAAATACGGCATCGGCGTGGACAAGATTGACGTGAAGTCCTGCACCGAATTCGGCATCCCGCTGCTCTTCACGCCCGGCGTGAATCACACGACCGTCGCCGAGCACAATTTCATGCTGCTGCTCGCGCTGGAGAAAAATTTTCTGTTCCACACCGACTCCACGCGCAGTGGCGACGCCAAGACGAATTGGAAACGCAAGACCGGCCACGAACTGCTGGACAAAACCATCGGCATCATCGGCCTCGGCCGCATCGGCAAGGAAGTGGCGATTCGCTCCCGCGCGTTCGGCATGAATGTGATCGGCTTCGACGTTTATTGGGACGAAAAATTTGCGACCGACCACAACGTGAAACGCGCCGGTTCGCTCGACGAAATTTATGCCGCCAGCGACTACATTTCCCTCCACACCAATCTGACGCCGGAAACGCGCGATATGATTTCCGCGAAATCATTTCCGAAGATGAAGCCGGGCGTTTTGATTTTGAACTGCGCGCGCGGCGAAGTCGTGAACACCAACGACATGGTGGCCGCGCTGAAATCCGGGCAGGTGGGCGGTTACGGCACGGACGTTTTGGATCACGAGCCGCCGGCGGCGGATCATCCGCTGCTCAAGCTGCCGAACGTTGTTTGCACGCCGCACGTCGCGTCGCGCACTTACGAGAGCGTGGTGCGGCAGGCCACCTGCGCCGTGAAAAATCTCATCCTCGCGATGAA
This sequence comes from Limisphaerales bacterium, assembly GCA_043749955.1. Taxonomy (GTDB): domain Bacteria; phylum Verrucomicrobiota; class Verrucomicrobiia; order Limisphaerales; family UBA11358; genus UBA11358. The sequence goes on from JAYVCM010000206.1 coordinate 4,027, forward strand.
CGGTGAAAAACCAATTGCCCAAGTAAATCCCGAAGTGCCGGTGAAGAAAGCGGTTTGAAGTTTTCATGCGAGTCGTCCTCGATACCAGCCTGCTTGTGGCCGCCGCCCGTTCAAAAAACGGCGCGTCACACGCCTTGTTGTCGCGGATGCCGGACGTCCGTTTTCAACCGGTGGTTTCCGTGCCGCTGTTCCTTGAGTATCGCGCCGTGCTGCTGCGGCCAGAGAATTTGCTTCAGCGCCCGCCGGCTCAAGCCGAGGGCTTTCTCGACTTTCTGCTTTCGGCGAGTCATTTGCAGGAGATCTTTTTTCACTGGCGGCCCGCGTTGCCTGACCCGGACGACGACCTGATTCTTGAACTGGCGGTGGCGGCGGGTTGCCGCTATGTTGTCACCCACAATCTCCGGGATTTACGGGGAACGGAAAAATGGGGAATCACGGCGGTGACGCCCGGCGATTTCCTGAAATTGATTGAGAAAAAATCATGAGCACACTGACCATCCAGATGCCTGAAGGTCTCGCCCGGCAACTGCGCGAATGCGCGGCCAAGGAGGGCGTGACGGTGGATCAACTGATGTCTGCCGCCGCCGGGGAAAAATTGAGCGCGCTCCTGACGGTGGATCATCTGCGTGATCGCGCCCGCCATGCGAAGCGCGAGGACTTCGTTGCCTTCCTGAACGGCTCGCCGGCTGTCCCGCCCATTCCTGGCGACGAACTATGAAAAATGTCGCGTCGCGCACTTACGAAAGCGTGGTGCGGCAGGCCACCTGCGCCGTGAAAAATCTCATCCTCGCGATGAACGGCGAAAAACCCATCGCGCAGGTGAATCCCGAAGTGCTGGTGAAGAAAGTGGTTTGATGCTTTTTCAATTGCGCGAATTTTCAATGGGACGGCGGACGATCCTCCTTCTCCATGGGGAAGACTGGGTTGAGGTAGGCTAAACGATAATTGAATACGTCTCCTGACACATTTTAGCCCGGACAACTTCTGTTTCCGTAAAACCATTCATGTCCAATAACTTTCTTACGATTGTTTCATCCAAAGGGCAGCATAAACCTAGGATTACCCGCGTAAGCGATTTATCAGGCAAACGCCATTCATCATGGTCATCAGATTGTTGGCAAGATTTGAGTTCAATTTGCAAACGATATTCTTGTTCAAAAGAGAAACACGGAGACTTATTTGCGCTTAACCTTAAAAGCAGCCCTATAAGATATTGATTAGTTGCTATTTCATCATGCAGAATTTCTCGCCGTCTATTAAAATCCAATACAGGACGTTCTGGAAAATAAGTCATTTTCAGAATTTCGTCCTCCTTCCAAGGATATTTCACTTCAAATGCAACACCACGATGTTTTTCGGCATAGTGTGACCAAGGTGCGGGGCTGGAAAAAGAATCGCAAAAGCACAAAACTCTTGCCCACGATTCATACGCGTGCAAATAATCGATTTGGTAATTCTCCACTAACTTTTTTTCTTCTGGAGTTGCCATTCCCGTAAAGCCGAGGCACTGGTCAAATGGATCGTTAAATTTGGATAGTAGCCCAACTCTGAACTTTCCAGCGACAAGCGTTTTCAACGCTGCGTGACTGTCTAAAAACCGGTAAATTGGAATTAGTTCGGCCATATTTTTTGCCAGCTATTATGACGCATCACCGAAACAGAGCGTCTGAATGTGAACGAATCAATTCCAACAATGTTTTCTTTTTCGTTGGGCGAATATCTTGGGATGCCTTGACTATATTTTGTCGCTTTTTTCTATTTTTGGTTAATGCGCTGATAAATGTGGGGAGTGTCGCCCCGACATATACCGCCGAATACCAAGTTGAAGCATGAAGCGCAACGGCCATAACCCCGCCAAGACCGGCATATAAAAAACTGATGACATAATATGAAAAAGGAAATTTCCATTCGGACTGTCTTATTTCGTAAAGCCGGACAATTTCTGGCGCGAGTGCGCCAAGACTTCCAAGAAGCATGGCGACTACGAAACTTGGAGCATGGGTATCCATATTATCCTCTCGAATTTTTTCTGTATGGCGGGAAAAACGTCATGCTCATATCATTGCGTTCACGGTAATGTTACGGCTCTGTAAAACCGCTGTCCACCGGCGGGATTCGGATCGAGTATAAACTGTGGATTGGTTTGCAAAGTCACGTTGAAAAGCGGAGTCCAAAGAGACGGCGTGTTTAGTTGTGAAGTGTATTCGATGCGGTAAGTATTACTGACAGTTCCTTGAAGATACGTTCCGAAATACTGGCTGGGAATCAGAAATTGCAACGTGTTTGTGGGCGAGGTATCTCCATTCAATCGGGCGATACCGTGCATCTGTATTCCGTTAAAAGTTCCTGCGACACCACCAACGACCGTTTTCCCATCGGGCTGGCTTGCCACGCAAGTAACAGTAGCTCCGGCGCTCATTTTTGCATTGAAAGTTAGATCTAAACTGCCGTTGGTATTGAGCCTTGCTATATTAACTCGGTTTGTCGCATTAAAACTGGTGAAGCTTCCACCAATGACCGCTTTCCCGTCGCTCTGCACAGCGACGCTTTTTACATAGCCGCCTACTGCCAAGCCAGGATTAAACGTCGTGTCCACGCTACCATCCGAATTGAGACGCACAATGCCGTTGCGCGAATATCCATTGACGCTGCTGAAACTGCCGCCAATCACGATTTGATCTTGAGGTGTTATTGCCAAGCAGTAAACCGAACCAGAACCAGATGACGCAATTCCCGCATCAAAGCCAGTGTCCAAACTGCCGTTGACATTCAATCGAGCGAGGAAAGTTCGAGGAGTGCCATTTATTGTGTCGAACGGTCCGCCAATAATAATTCTGCCATCGGATTGCAACCCGATAGCGTAAGCGTAGCTGCCCAATGCACCGACGACACTTGCGGGATTGAAAGTGACATCCAATGTGCCATTCGTGTTGACCCTCGCAATGCAATTCGTTTGCGTCGGTGGTGGGCTTGCGGGAAGTGTTCCACTAACCAGAATTTTGCCGTCGTTTTGCAAGGCCAGCGCGTTTGCCCCCGCAAAAATATTGGCGAAACCCGTGTCCACGCTTCCATCGGTTCGCAGGCGTGCGAAACCATACCAAGATAAATTGTTCAAGTCACCAAATGGGCCACTGATAAGTATTTCTCCATCCGACTGTGCTGCCAAGAAGTTCACGGAATCATTAGGCCCAATGCCCGCATCGAAAGATGAATCTAAACTGCCGTCAGCGTTCAAACGTGCGATATAGTGTCGGTTTGCGCCATTGAAAGTGGTGAAGTAACCACCAATGACAATTTGCCCGTTGGTTTGGAGCGCTGCGCAAAGAACTGTGCCGGCTGGACCCGAACCGGGATTGAACGTGACGTCGAGGGAGCCGGGTTGGGCGTGTGCAATTGACGTGAACATTGAAACGAAAATCAGAATGTTCGCTCTTGTGAAGAATTTTGCATTCATGGTTTTGAGAAAGTTCTTTGCCTGATTCAGATTAACCTTTCCAAGGTTTGATGCAAAGCTGCGTTTTGCATCGTGCATTGGTGGATTTCCAGATTTGCCTAAATGATTCGCAGGCGTTAAGATTTTTCACCGTTAATTTGAATTAAACTTTGTTGCCGAAAATTTTTATGCCCGAAACCTACTACATCATTCCCGCAGAAAAACACGATTCACTCGTCACGCAGGCGTATCTCAAACGCGGTTACGACGCCGCCGAGGCCGCCGCCGGCGCGCGGTTCTGCGCGAGCGCCGCGTATTACGGCATCCGCACGCACAACGCCATCAAGGCGCTGCACCTCGACGAATTGTTCGGCAGCAAGGTCGGCCGCTGGACGCCCGGCGCGAAGATCGAGAAACTGCCGTCGCGCTTCGCCGCCGCCGAAATCTGGAACGGCCACAACAAGCTCGGCCAGGCCGTCGCCTACGAGGCGATGGACACCTGCATAAGGCTCGCCGACAAATTCGGCGTGGGCATGGTCAGCGTGGACAACGCCACGCATTATCTCTGGGGCGGCGGCTACGTCATGGACGCCGCGCTCAAGGGCTACCTCGCCTACACGAACTGCACCTCGGCCACGTCCGAAGTCGTGCCGTTCGGCGGCAAGACGCCGACGATGGGCACGAACCCGCATTCGTGGGCGTTCCCCACGCAGGATGCGATCGGTTTTCCCATCGTGATTGACTGGGCGACCTCGACCATCGCGATGGGCCGCGTGCAGGTGATGAAACGCGAAGGCAAACAGCTCGCGCCCGGTTGCGCCGTGGATGCGGAAGGTAATCCGACGACCGATCCAAACAAAGCCGTCGCGTTGCTGCCGTTCGGCGCGCACAAGGGCTACGGCCTCGGTTTGATTGACGAACTTTACGCGGGTTACATCGGCGGTTCCCTGCCGCAAATTCGTGGGACGAAACTGGGTGGCGAAGGCGAGAAGCGCGGCTCGACGTTTTATTTTCAAGTCATCCATCCCGACGCGATGAGGGGCAACGACTACGTCAAAGGCCGTTCGCAAGTCCAGAACGTGAAAGCCATCATCGAAGACGTGCTCGGTCACGGCAACGAGAAGTGCGTGTTGCCCGGCCAGCCGGAAGCGCGCTGGGGCGGCTTGTCCAAGCAGCACGGCGGCTTACTGTTCACGAAGGCGGAGATCGAGGAACTGAACCATCTCGCGCATGAAGTCGGCGAAGCGGCATGGAATCTAAGTGATTTTAAATCGGTGCAGGTCTAAAACAAATTCAACCACGAATGGACACGAATAAACACGAATGCAGCGGAGCGCGGGTCTGTGACCCGCAGCAATTCCGCAATGCTTGCAGTTTTCACGTTGCTGCGGCTCACAGAGCCGCGCTCCGTTTTGAATCGCAGCAGTTTTTGATTCGTGTTAATTAGTGTCCATTCGTGGTTTTCAAAAAATAACAATTTATGGCAATCCAACTCCGCGACAAATCCACCTGTAAATACGACCAGATCTCGCTCGGCGAAGTCATGCTGCGGCTTGACCCCGGCGAAGGCCGCATCCGCACCGCGCGCAATTTCCAAGTCTGGGAAGGCGGCGGCGAATACAACACCTCGCGCGGCCTGCGCAAATGTTTCGGCTATAAAACGGCTGTCGTCACCGCGTTCGTGGACAACGAAGTCGGCCATCTGGTCGAGGACTTCATCATGCAGGGCGGCGTCTGCACCGACTTCATCAAGTGGCGCGAGGACGACGGCATCGGCCGCACCGTTCGCAACGGTTTGAATTTCACCGAACGCGGCTTCGGCATCCGCGGCGCGGTCGGCAATCCCGACCGTGGCAACACCGCCGCCTCACAACTCAAGCCCGGCGACATTGATTGGGATCACATTTTCGGCAAGGTCGGCGTGCGCTGGTTTCACACCGGCGGCATCTACGCGGCGCTCTCCGCTTCCACGGCGGAATTGACCGTCGAGGCCGTCAAAGCCGCCAAGAAACACGGCACGATTGTCAGCTACGATTTGAACTATCGTCCCTCGCTCTGGAAAACCATCGGCGGCCTCAAGAAGGCGCAGGAAGTGAATCGCGAGATCGCGAAGTATGTGGACGTGATGATCGGCAACGAAGAAGACTTCACCGCCTCGCTCGGCTTTGCCGTCAAGGGCCAGGAAACGCTCGGGCACATCGAGACCGATGCCTTCAAGGCGATGATTGAAACGGCGGTGAAAGAGTTTCCGAATTTCAAAGTGGCCGCTACCACGCTGCGCCACGTCATCACCGCCACGAAGAACGACTGGAGTGCGATTCTCTGGCACGCCGGCAAATTTCACGAGAGCAAGCAGTATCCCGGCCTTGAAATCCTCGACCGTGTTGGCGGCGGCGACAGTTTTGCGTCCGGCGTGCAATTCGGTTTCATGGAATTCAACGACGCGCAGAAGGCGGTTGAATACGGCGCGGCGCACGGTGCGCTCGCCTCGACCACGCCCGGCGATACGAGCATGGCCACCCGTAAGGAAGTGGAAAAAACCATCGGCGGCGGCGGCGCGCGTGTGCAACGGTAAAAAATTCATGCCGACGATTCTCCGCGAGAAAGGTTATCGCATCGGCTTTTACAGTTCGGAGCCGGATGAGCCGGCACACGTTCATGTTCACAAGGCGGGTCACGAGGCGAAGTTCTGGCTCGACCCGGTTCAGTTGAGCTGGAACAAAGGTTTTCGCGAGGCTGAATTGCGCGAGTTAGCGCGGATTTTACAACGGCACCAAAAAATGTTAATGGAAGCGTGGAATGAAACTGAATAACACCCCGCCGCCGGATGTGGCCGCCGTGAAAATCACCAGCGAACGGCTGACGTTCGATCTGGAAGACGGCCGTTCCGTGAGCGTGCCGCTGACGTTTTATCCGACGCTCATGCTGGCGACGGCGAAGGAGCGGAAGCATTTTGAAATCTGCCATTCGTCCGTTCACTGGCCGGATTTGGATTGCGACATCAGTTCTGAATGTCTCCTGCGTGGAGCGCATGAAGCGCGAAGATTCGCCGAAAAAGCGTGGAAACGGAAAGGCGAAGCGGTCGCGGCTTGAAATTATTTTATGAAAACTCCAACAGAACTTTTTTCTCTCAAAGGCGAAGTGGCCGTGGTCATCGGCGCGACGGGCGTGCTGGGCGGTGCATTGGCTGACGGCCTCGGTGCGGCGGGCGCGAAGGTCGCCGTGCTCGGCCGCAACGAAGAGCGCGGCCAAGCCCGCGTCAAAGCGATCAACGACCAGGGCGGTCAGGCGGCGTTTTTTGCGTGCGATGCCAGCTCGCGCGCAAGCCTTGGTGAAGCGCACACGAAAATCGAAGCCGCGCTGGGCGCACCGACGATCTTGGTGAATGCCGCTGGCGGCAACGATCCGAAGGTAACGGTCACGGCGGAAAATCCGTTCGAGAAAATTTCGCTCGAGGCGCTCAACGCGAACCTGGATTTGAACTACATCGGCGGCGCGTTTTTGCCGTGCCAGGAGTTCGGTCCGGGCATGTGCCGGCGCGGCAAAGGCAGCATCATCAACATCGCCAGCGTTTCGGCGCATCTGCCGCTGTCGCGCGTGATGAGCTACTCGGCGGCAAAGGCGGCGGTTCTGAACCTCTCGCAATTTCTCGCGCGCGAGTGGGCCACCAAAGGCGTGCGCGTGAACACCATTACGCCGGGATTTTTTCCGGCGGAACAAAACCGCAAGCTGCTCTTCAACGACGACGGCTCGCCCACGGCGCGCACGAAGGCGATCTGGGGCCACACGCCGATGAACCGTTTTGGTGAATCCAAGGAACTCATCGGTGCGTGCATATTCCTCGCGTCGCACGCGGCCAGCTCGTTCGTCACTGGCACGGACATCCGCGTGGACGGCGGCTATTTGAGCCAGACGATTTGATTCGCCAACCAAATTGAACAGGAGCGAACGGAGGAAACAGAGTATAGAGCGGTGAAAAAATTATCGTAGCCGCGGCAGCGGCTGCGGTAGTGGGACAGCGCGTCCCGCCTGTCTTTGGGCGAACTGGCTTACGTTGGGAAACTGGGGCGAGACGCCCTCAGTTCAGACAGGCGGGACGCCTGTCCCACTACGCAGGCGGCTACAGTTCTTTTGAAACCGGTCCAGAAAAAAAGCCCGTTGAAGTTTTGCTTCAACGGGCTTTTGCTTTGCGGAAAAATTTACCGGCTTACAAAACAATTTTCTTAAACTTCGGCACGAGCAGGTGCATCAGCGTCCAGGCGGTGATGTAGGCCAGTCCGCAGATGACAAACATGATGCCGTAGCCGATTTCGATCTTGCCCAGATTTTTGTAGTGCTGGAGCATTAGACCGGCGAGATACGCGATCAAGATGCCGCCGACCGAGCCAGCCATGCCGCCGATGCCGGTGACCGAGGCGACCACCTTTTTCGGAAACATGTCGGATACCGTCGTGAAGATATTGGCCGACCACGCTTGGTGCGCGGCGGTGGCAATGGCAATGGTGAACACGGCATACCAGGTGTTGATGGCGCCGAGGCGCGAGGCGAGCAGCACGGTCAACGGGAACAAGGCGATGATGAACATCGCCGTTTTGCGGGCCTTGTTGGCGTCCATGCCGCCGTTGATCAATTTTTTCGGCAGCCAGCCGCCGGAAATCGAGCCGACGGTGGAGATGCAGTAAACCACCGCCACGGCGAGCTGCCAACTGATGACTCCGGGAAATTCAACGCCCGCAATCTTGGACAGATCGCCAGTGTAGTTCGGGTGGGCGGCCAGATACTCGTGCACCTTGAGTGTATTCACATCGGTCGGAAAGGCGGCCATAAATTCTTTCACCTTGCGGGCGTTTTCGCCGTTCAGAAACGAAGGCAGCCAGAACAGAAAAAACCACCAGATGGGGTCGGTCAGAAATTTCCCAACCACGAACGCCCATGTTTGGCGGAACGTCAGCAGCTTGAACCACGAAACTTTTACTTTGGCGACATCGGCGCGTTCGGCTTCCTGTTCATCTACGTCGCTGTGGATGAAATCATATTCCGCCTGCGAGAGTTTTCCGCTCGAGAGTTTGGCAGCGGGCGACGCATACAGCGAATACCAAAACGCCAGCCAGGTGAAACCGATGGCACCGGTGAGGATGAAAGCCCATTCCCAGCCCCAGGCGCTGGCGATGTAAGGCACGGTGAGCGGCGCGACGATGGCGCCGACGTTCGCGCCGGAATTGTATAGGCCCGTGGCGAAGGCGCGTTCCTTTTTCGGGAACCATTCGGCGACGGCCTTGTTGGCGGCAGGAAAGTTACCGGCTTCAGTTACGCCCAAGGCCGCGCGCCAGAATCCAAAGCTCCAGGTGTGATGACCGAAGGCGTGGCCGATGGCGGCGAAGCTCCAGCCAATCAAAGCCCACGCGTAACCCGACTTCGTTCCAACCTTGTCAATGATCTTGCCGGCAAAGAGCAGGCCGATGGCATAGGCGAACTGGAAGCAGATCACGACGCGCGAATAGTTCAGCTCGGTGAACTTGTCTTCGCCAAACACGCCCGCCGCCGAGAGCACCGGTTTGAGCAGGCCGAGGACGTTTCGATCCAGATAATTGATGGTCGTGGCGGCGAAGATCAGCGCGCAAATGGTCCAGCGCTGCCGCCCGATGGTTTCATTCACGGAATTGAAGCTCATAAAAGTGTTGGTTCGTGAGGTTGGGTGGTTACAGCGCAAGCATCCGGCGGCCGCTGGCGGAGGGGGAATTCATGGCCGCGAGGATTGCTGAAACCGGACGGCCGTTCAAGCGTGGAAATCCAACTTTACAACCCGCCAAGCTTTCTGCGATGCTGGCGCAGTTATGTTGAAGAAATTTCTCCTGCTTTTGCCCGTGTTGCTGGTCGCCGGCTGCACCACCGGCCAGTTCACGCGCCTCACGCCGAACCTGCAGCCGCGCAATGCCAACAACCTTTATCCCGTCGAAGTCGCCTTCGATTCCCACCAGCAGGCGCTCCGCTGGGACAGCATCAAGCCCTACGTCATCATCAACGGCCAGCCGGTGCCGCTGCGCCCGGTGCCGATGGTGAAGAACCGCTGGGAAGGCCTCGTGCCCGTGCCGGCGGCCGCCAGCTCCGTGGACTACCGTTTCAAGTTCGACTATCTCGTCAATCAATTCGGCACCAAGCCGCAGCCGAACAGCGAGGCTTCCAAAAATTTCACCTTGAAGATTGTTGACCGGTAAATTTTTGCCGGGAAAAAACCAGGCGCGGACATTTTTGTCCGCGCTTTTTTTTATTTGCCGTGAATGTTCTGACGAAAGTTCGTCCAACCATGATCGAGAGCGGCGCTAAAGCAGCCGCAGTCCAAACGCTCCGCGAAGTTCGACGGCCATCGGCACTCGCGAAGCCTCTGGACTGCGGACGCTTCAGCGCCGCTTTTCTTGCGCGGCCAGAAAACCAAATGCGGTCAATGCCGCTTGGGCCGCAGGATCAGCGCCTTCTTCTCCGTCCCCTCCACCTCCACGCTGTGCGTTTCCACGTCCGGATCCTCGCGCAGGGTGTGATGCACGATGCGGCGGTCGAAGGAGCCCATCGGTTCCAGCTCCACGGCGTCGCCCCAGCGGCGGACTTTTTCGGCGGCTTCCTTCGCCTTTTTCACGAGCGCCTCGCGCGCCTGCAAACGATAGCCGCCAACATCCACGGTCACTTTCGGCGCCTTCTGATCCTGCTGGAACAAAATCCGGTTGGTGAGGTATTGCAGGTCGGCCAGCGTCTGGCCTTGGCGGCCGATGAGCCGCCCGGCATCTTCCGTCTTCACGTCGAGCAGCAGGTCGCCATCAAAGTTGTGTTCCTCGACGGTCGCCGGAAAGCCCAGCGAGCCGAGGATGGTTTCAACGATTGCTTTGGGTTGCGCGGGCATCTTCAGTTGATAGTTAAAAGTTGATGGTTGATAGCCGGGATTTCTTGTCCGGTTATTTTTTCTTTTTTGATAACGGCGTCAATGCCGGATTTGTCGCCGGGGCGGCTTCCAGAGTGACCGGCAGATTTTTCGTCAGCTTCGTCTGCAAGATCGTGAGCAGGTTGTTGACCGTCCAGTAGAGCGCGAGGCCCGCCGAATAATTGTAGAGGAACAGGATGAACATCGCCGGCAGCCAGCGCATCATCTTTTGCTGCGCGGGATCCATGCCCGGCGACGCCGGCGTGAGATGCGACTGCCACAGCATCGCGCCGCCCATGAACAGGGGCAGCAGGTTGAACGGCAGTCCGTCCGGCGTGCTGATGAACGGGATGAACGTGATGCCCGGAATCATGAACAGCGTGTCCGGCTTGGTCAGGTCCGTCACCCACAGGAAGCTCGCGCCGCGCAGCTCGATCGCGCTGCGGATCATCGTGAAAAAGCCGATGAACACCGGCATCTGGATCAGCATCGGCAAACAGCCGCTCATGGGGCTGACCTTGTGTTTTTTGTAAAGTTCCCACTGCTTGGCCGTGAGCTTCTGCACGTCGTCCTTGTATTTTTCCTTGAGCGCGGTCATCTCCGGCCCCAGCGCCTGCATCTTCTTCATCGAGCGAGTCGCCTTCGCCGTCAACGGCCAGAACAGCCCCTTGATGATGATGGTGATGAGCACGATGACCCAGCCGTAACCCAGCTTCGTCAAATCGTGCAGCGCATTCATCGCCGACAGCAGCAGCTTTGCGAAGAAGGTGCCCACGCCCCAGAAGCTGCCGAAGCCGGTGCCGAAATTCATCACCTGGTCGGCCTGATTGTTAAATTGTTCGCCGATGCGCGCCAGCGTGCGGAATTCCTTCGGGCCGGCGAAGAGAACAATCTGCCGCTCGACCGATGAATTTGCCGTCAACGTCTGCGCCGGATAAACCAGCGCGGTCTGGACGCCTTGCGGCGCGGGCGAATTCGTCGCGGTGCCGGCATCTTGAAATCTTGGCAGCGTCACCGGGCGCGCGACCATTTCCTGCGCGGGTTCCTGCGGCATCGCCAGCAGCGCAAAAAACTGGTTGTGCGCCGCCGCCCACGCCACGTTGCCCGCACCGGCACGGATTTCCGTCTTGGGTGCGCTGCGCGAACAGCCGCCGCCGGCAAAGGTTGGCAGCGGGTTGTCCACCGCGTTCGTGCCGTCACACCACATCGCGCCCCAGAGCAGGCCCGTGTCGTCCGCGTCCATCGGCGTCGCCGTGCCGACGACCAGTTCCTGCGCCGGCAGCGCGATCGGTTTGCCGGAATTATTTTTCAAACTCACGCTGGCGTTGACGAGATAGTTCGAGCTGATATGAAATTCCTTGGCCAGCACGAGGCCGTTCTCAAAAACTTTTTCCGCGCGGACGCCGTCGCCGCTTTTGGTCAAAGTGAAATTTCCGTCGCCGACAAAACTTGGATCGCCCAGCACGGCCAGCACGGGAATGGCGGCGTGCGTGTTCAGCGAGGCGACGCTGTTGGTGTCGTGGATCTGGCCTTTCCAGCGCACCGAAATCGTCTCGGGATAATCCGTCAGCTCGACCAGCTTCAAGCCGCCGCCGCGCGAGGTGAACGTGTAACGCGCCTTGCCCTTCGTCAGCACGAGGGTCTGCTCCGGCGAGTTCGTGTCAAAAACCATCGGCGTCGTCACCGTGGAAACGGTTGTGGGGGCGATGGAAGACGCGGCGTTTGAACTGCTGGCCTTATTGGCCGCGGCGACCAGTTCGCTTTGCACCTTGGCCAGTTGATTGGTCGCGGCGATGCGCGCCGATTGATCGGCGACTTTTTTTTGCTCGATAAACCACCAGCCAAGCAAAACGACGCAAAGTGAAACAACGATGATTCCTGTTTTATCCATGAGAAATTAAATTCCGCACTCCCCACTCCGCACTCCGCATTTTTCAGGCACTGGGTCGTGTCCGCAGCCGCCCCACGGATGACAGCGGCAGATGCGTTTGGCCGCGAGAACCGCGCCCGTCATCGCGCCGTGTTCACGCACCGCGTCCATCGCGTATTGCGAACAGGTCGGCGTGAAGCGGCAGCCGCCCGTGGAGCCGAAAAAAAAAGCCTGCGCGGGCGAAAGCGTCAGGCGATAAACGCGGATGGCAAAGAGCAAAAAATACCTGGGAACATTCAACATCCAACATTCAACATTCAACGCCCAACGATGGCCGGAGCGCGCCGCCATTCGATGTTGAATGTTGAATGTAGGATGTTGAATGTTTTTCATTTCAGCAAATTCGCGCGGCGCAGCGCCGCCAAAAAATCCTTTTCCACCTCGGCAAAACTGCGGCCGGCGATGGAATTGCGCGCGACCAAAACCAGTTCCACCGGCTGCGCGAACTCATGCTGGTGCTGCCGGAAACTTTCGCGGAGCAGGCGCCGGGCGCGGCTGCGTTGCGGCGCGCCGCCGATTTTCTTGCTGGTGACCACGCCGAGCCGGGGCGCGGCGCCGTCCGGCAGCGGGTGCCAGTTGGCGATGAGGCAGCCGAGCGCGAGGCGCCGGCCCTGCAGCCGGACGCGTGCGAAATCGCGGCTTTGCGCGAGCCGCGAACCACGGCCCAGGCGCAGACGTTTTGGGTCTGGCGTCCGGGAACCGGCGTCTGGGGAGGGCGCGGGCATGGCGCGCAGAAAATTAAACCGGCGTGAGGCGTTTGCGGCCGTTGCGGCGGCGGTTGGCCAGCGTGGCCTTGCCGCTCTTGCTGGAGTTGCGGTTGAGGAAACCGTGCTGGCGTTTGCGGCGGATTTTCGACGGTTGATACTGGCGTTTCATAAATTCAAATCAAATCATTCCCGGCAAAAAACCGGAGCGTGTGAGGATAGCAACGAACCCCCTTGTGTCAAGGCGCGGTTCGGGCACTGACGGGTCATTTTGATTCTCGCGGCGTCCGGCAACTGCCGAAACAGTGCTTCTGCGGGCGCGTCACTTCGGGGCGGAAATCTTCGCTTCCAGCCGGTTCGTCTGCGCCAGCCCGCGCAGCGTCGGCAGGATGGAAATTCCATCAAGTCCCGACACCGGCCTGGCCGACGCGATCTCCAGCGCGGTCGGGGTGAAGTCCGCGCCCGACCAAGGGAACCGGCTCACCCGGCCCGCCGGAATTTCCCCCGGCCAGCGCACAATCATCGGCAGCAACGCCGCACCTTTCTGCGCGCCGTTGGGCTTCAGAAAATTCATTTTGGCGTCCGCAAATTTCTCCGGCGTGGCGCTGCTGCTGAAAAAGACGGCCAGGTTGTTCGTCAGGCCGGTCTGTTGCAGCTGTTCAAACAGCCGGCCGATGCCGCCGTCGAGGCGCGTGATGAGGGCGGCGCGGTTTTTCGCGGCCGGCGGCCATTTCTCGGCGGTGAACGGCGCGTCGCTCGGCACGGGAAAATCGTCCGCGCCCGCCGTGGCGCTGCGCGGCGCGGGCAGGTTCACCAGCAGAAAGAACGGGCGGAAATGATTGGCCGGATTGGGCTGGTTGACGCGCGTGAAATTCAGCATCGCGTTCACGAACACCTCGGGCAGGTAGCGGCCTTTTTTGCCGTCGGTGTTTTCATAGATCATTTCCTTGCCGGAGAAATCGCCCATCGTCTGGGTCTGCTCGTCGTAGATGCTTTTGGGCGCGAACCGCCAGACGTAGCCGGCAAAATAATTCCGCCCCTCGTCGTCATGGATGAAGCCGGCGAACTCATCGAAGCCCTGCGTCCACGGCTGCTCGCCCAGCGTCCATTCGCCGATGAGGCCGGTGTGGTAGCCCGCCGCCTGCAGGCGCGCCGCCACGGTGGTTTCATTGGCGGCCGAATTTTTCCCGGTCATCAACGCGGCCAGCCCGGTGGAAAAATCCGCGCCGCCGGAAAATTTTTCAAAGCGGACGCCCTCGGCGGCGAGGCGGTCCAGGTTCGGCGTCAAAAAATTCGTCTGGCCATAGCAGCTCAAGTCGCCCTGGCCGAGGCCGTGGCACTGGATGAAAATGATGTTCGCCCGGTTCGCCGGCAAGACCTGCGCCGTGGCATTGGTGAAAATAGCGGACAGACTTTCCGCGCGCGCGCCGCCGGAAAATCCGAGCAGCCCCGCAAGCAGGAGGCAGAGACGGTTCGATTTCATGTGAGCTTTGATTCTGGGAAGGCGGCGGCGTTCAAAGCAATTCTTTTTATCGAGGAAGTCAAACCGGGGGCAGCGAGACAGCGTTCTTAATTCTGACGTTTGGACTCCCTCCCCCTGAACCGGAGTGCGCCGGAACGGACCACAACCAAACTTTGTTGCATATGCAACAAAGTTTTGCAGGGCTTTTCGGCGGCGGTTCATGGGGCGGGGGTGAAGCTTCCAGAACATTGTGCCGTTCTCCCGTTCGGGCCGTTCGCGGTCAATTCCCCGCCCGTTTTCCGAACTCCGCCTCCAGCGGGATTTTCGCCGCCACGATGAAGCTCGGAATCGTCGCGAGCAGCACCCACACGAAGAAATGCGGGTAGCCGATGATTTCCTGCAGCCAGCCGCTCCACATCCCCGGCAGCATCATGCCCAGCGCCATGAAGCCCGTGCAGATCGCGTAATGCGCCGTCGGATGCTGGCCGCGCGCGATGTAAATCATGTAGAGCATGTAGGCCGTGAAGCCGAAGCCGTAGCCGAACTGCTCGACCGCGACGCAGAGATTGATCACGGCCAGATTGTCCGGCTGCGCGTTCGCGAGGTAGATGAAAACCAGGTCCGGCAGGTGCATGATGAAAATCATCGGCCACAGCCACGCCTTCAAGCCATGCCGCGACGCGACAATCCCGCCGATCAAACCGCCGCACGTCAGCGCGATGATGCCGACCGTGCCATAGACAAAACCCACCTGCCCGGTCGTCAGGCCGAGGCCGCCAACCTCGCGGCCATCCAGTAAAAACGGCACAACCATTTTCATCAACTGCGCCTCGCCGAAGCGGTAGAGCAGCAGGAACAGCAGCATGGCCAGGATTTTTGGCTTCCGAAAATAGCTGCCGAACGTGAGAAAAAATTCTGTCGCGAAGCGCCCGGTGGAACCTGCTGCACCCGGCCGGTCGCGCGCCGGGCGGGGCAGAATGAATTTATGCCAGAGGCCGAAAAATAAAAACATCACGGCCAGCAGGAGGAACGTGACCGACCACGAAAGCGCGATGTTGCCGGAGCGGATTTCAAAGACCGCCGAGGAAGCCGTGCGAAGTTTTGGATCCAGTTGGAAAACCACTGCGGCGGGCTGGTTCCAGTTCTGTTCGTTGAATACCAGCCGCGCACCCTCCGCGATGGAAATGCTCTTGTCGCCCGACTTCAGGCCGAGCGTGAGGACGGTTTCCTTCGCCGGCTTTTGGGAAAGCTGCAGTTCCACCACGCCGAGGTTGCCGCCCACATTCATTTTGGTTTTCGTCGCACCAAAATGTTCCGCCAGAAATCCACGCAGTGGCTGTGAAATGTTTTGCGTCCACCAGCCTGCCGTTTTCGCTTCGTCACGCTTCGGCTCCGGCTGGCAAAAACCGCGCGCGATGTTCCGCGCCTTCACGGACGCGATCAAACCGCCCACCTCCGTTTTGCTGCGCGGCTCCGGGTTGATTTCAATCTGCGGCGCGCTGCGGACGATGAACAATTCGCCGGGGCCACCCGGCGGTGAAAAATTATTTGTCCCGACGGTCTGCACGATGGCCGCACCGGGTCTGGCCGCGATTTGCAGCTCAACTTTCGGCAAACCG
Source organism: Limisphaerales bacterium (assembly GCA_043749955.1). Classification (GTDB taxonomy): domain Bacteria; phylum Verrucomicrobiota; class Verrucomicrobiia; order Limisphaerales; family UBA11358; genus UBA11358. The sequence goes on from JAYVCM010000206.1 coordinate 20,085, forward strand.
GTGTGGCTTTGGATGAGACCCGCAAAAATCACGAGCAAACCTTGCCCGCTGATCATCGCCAGCCGGTAGAACGTGCTGCGGATGCCGACAAAAAACGACTGCTCGCGCTCGGTCGTCGCCAGAAGATAATAGCCGTCCGCCGCGATGTCGTGCGTGGCGGAGCTGAACGCCAGCAGCCAGAGAAACGCCAGCGACCAGCGGAAAAAATCCGGCATGGGCACCGTCAGCGCCACGCCCGCCAGCCCCGCGCCGAGGATGAGCTGCATCAGCCAGATCCATTTTCGCCGCGTGCCCAGAAGGTCCACCACCGGACTCCAGAACGGTTTGATGACCCACGGCAGATACAGCAGGCTCGTGTAAAGCGCGATGTCCGTGTTCGACAAGCCCAGGCCTTTATACATCACGACGGCCAGCGTCATCACGACGACGTAAGGCAGGCCCTCGGCAAAATAGAGCGTGGGGATCCACGTCCACGGATTGCGGGAAATTTTTTGGTCAGCGCTCATTTTATTTTTCCGGACGATATAAATGGAAAACTGTGGCCCGTTCCTTCACGAGTGCAGCCTGACCCCGTTCTTAGCCCTGACGTTTTGGACTCCCTCCCCATGACCCGCCGCCGAGAAGCCCTGCAACCTTTTGTTGCATATGCAAAAAAAGGTTGTCTTGGTTCGTTCAGGGGTTCAACGCGCGAAATTCCAGTTCGGGGAATTCTCTCCCCGCGAGGCCCGAGCGGGGGAAAAGCCGGGGAGAGGGGCAGATGAGTCAAGCCCAACGACAGACGCGCCTCTCCTCTCCCCAACCCTCTCCTCCCCCCGAGGGAGGAGAGGGAGTGAAATTTCAAGAACCGTGGCCAGATGCGCCCTGCCTTCATGGCCGGACTTTAAGCCTCCCCACCCGCGAAGGAAATTGTTTTCTTCACCGCCCGCACGCGGCACACTCCGCGCGTGATCGGAGCATTCCTCAACGCCCTCGGCATCCTGCTCGGCTCGTTCTTCGGCCTCGCCGTGCGCGCCCCGCTGTCCGCGCGCTTGCAGCATTTTTTCAAGTCCGCCCTCGGCGCCTTCACCGTGCTCTTCGGCCTGCGGCTGATCTATGAGAATACCGGCGGCCCTTTCACCACGGTGCTGAAACAGCTCTTGCTCGCTTTGCTCGCCTTCGTCCTGGGCAACTGGATTGGAAAACTCCTGCGCCTCCAGAAAATTTCCAACCGCCTTGGCCGCCACGCCGCCGCGCTGGTCACCGCCGCGCAAAAAAATCCGCCCGGCCGGCCCGCCGACGGCTTCCACGCCGCGACGATTCTTTTTTGCGCCGCGCCGCTCGGCCTCATCGGCGCGGTAGTGGACGGGCTGGGTGATTTTTACTTTCTGCTCGCGTTGAAGGCCGTGATGGACGGGCTGGCGATGGTGAGTTTCATGCGGCTGTTCAGTTGGACCGCCTCGCTCGCCGCCGTGCCCGTGCTGTTGTTTCTGGACGGCCTCGCGCTCACCGCGCACTACGGCGCGCTGCCGTGGCTCGCCGCGCATCATCTCACCGGCTCGGTCAACACCGCCGCCGGCCTGGTGGTGGCCTCGATGTCGCTGGTCATCTTTGAAGTCCGCCGCGTGGAGCTGGCGAACTACCTGCCCGCGCTCGCCGTCGCGCCGCTGCTGACGTGGTGGCTCGGCTGAAATTCAACTTGCGATTTTCCGGCCTTGCCATAATTTCTCATCCATGGGGCACAAACGGAAACCATCCTTTCATCAGAAACAAATTCGCCTTCTCGCTTTTATCTTTGGCACCGTCATGGTCGCGCTGGTAGTTGCCCTGCTCTGGCTCTTCAACCGGCCGCCGGGCGGCGGAGTGTCCGGCTTCAATCACTGAATCAGCCCGCGCTTCCGCAGCATCGCCTCCATCGCCTTGTCCATCAGGAATTCCGCCAGCGGCTTCGTGGCCTCGTCCAGCGCGGCGACGGACGTTTGTAATTTTTTCAAATCGCCGGAACCGCTGGAACTTTCCGTGGACAAACCTGATTCCACTTCCCGCGCCGCCGCTTCGATTTTCTGGCGATAATCAGTTTCAATCTCCGCGCCGAATTCCACGAGGGCCTTGCGCGTGGCCGTCAACGTTTCGTCCGCCTTCAGCTTCGCCTCGACCCAGCGCCGCGCCGCCAGGTCGTCGAACGCGTGCTCGACCGATTCCTCCACCATCTGCTGCACCGCCGCGTCGTCCACGTCCACGGCGGACTTCATTTCCACGATTTTTTCCTTGCCGGTCTTGGTGTCGCGCGCGAGGACGTGCAGGATTCCGTTCGCATCAATTTCAAACTGCACGCCCACGCGCGGCACGCCGCGCGGCGCGGCCTCAAAATCAATCGTGAACTTGCCGAGGCTCCAGTTGTCCTTGGCCCGCTCGCGTTCGCCCTGCAAAACATGGATGAGCATGTTGCGCTGGTGGTCCATCGCCGTCGTGAACAGCTCGCCCGCCTTGAGCGGAATCGTCGAGTTGCGCGGGATCAAAACATTCATCAGGCCACCGAACGTTTCGAGGCCGAGCGACAGTGGCGTCACGTCCAGCAGCAAAACATTTTTGAAACCGCCGGATAAAATCTCCGCCTGGATCGCCGCGCCGAGCGCCACCGCTTCATCCGGATTCTGCGACGTGTTCAACTGCGGCCCGGCGGCCTTGTGAAATTCATTTCCAATCCGCAGGCTCCCGCGCGTTTCTTCAAACTCCGCGCAGCCGAACAATTCGCCGACAAACTGGCGCACCAGCGGCATCCGCGTCTGCCCGCCCACGAGGATCACCTGGTCCAAATCTTTGGCCTCCAGCTTGGCGTCCGCGAGCGCGCGCAGACAGTGCTGGCGTGTGCGGGCGACGATGTCGCGCGTGAGATTTTCCAGTTCGGCGCGGGTGAGCTTGTAGCTGAAGGAAAATTCCGGCGTCAAAAACGGCAGCGCAATTTCCACTTCCGCTTCCGAGGACAATTTGATTTTCGCCAGTTCCGCCGCCTCGCGGATGCGCGAGAGCGTGGCCTGTTTTTCATTGTAGGAGACGACGTGAGGAGTCTCTAACTTGGAAATTGAAGTGAGACTCCTCGCGTCGTCTCCTACAAATGAAAAGTTTGGCCCGCCTGCCGCCGCAATCTTCTCCGCCAGAAAATCCACGAGCCGCTTGTCCAGGTCATCGCCGCCGAGCCGCGTGTTGCCGTTCGTGGACAACACCTGGAAAACACCCTCGTTCAATTCCAAAATCGAAAGGTCAAACGTGCCGCCGCCCAGGTCATACACCGCGATTTTCGATTTCTCCTTGAGCTTGTCCAAACCGTAGGCCAGCGCGGCGGCGGTCGGTTCGTTGACGTTGCGCTCGACGGTGAAGCCGGCCAGTTCGCCCGCACGCTTGGTTGCGTTGCGCTGCGCGTCGTTGAAGTAGGCGGGCACGGTGATGACCGCGCGCGTGACGGCTTCGCCAAAATAATTTTCCGCATCGCGCTTCAGCTTCTTCAACACCTCGGCGGAAATTTCCTCCGGCGAATAATTTTTTCCATGAATCGGAATCGTCACCGCGCCGTCGTCGTTCTTGACGGGAAACGTCACCAGCATTTCCTCGCTGGAAACATCCGCGCCGCGCCGCCCCATGAAACGCTTCACGGAATAAACCGTTTCCGCCGGCTTGACGACGCGCACACGGTTCGCCTCGTGGCCGACAATCGCCTCAGCAGTCGCGGAAGAAAAATGCACAACCGACGGTGTGAGCCGTTGGCCGTTCGCATCCGCGATGACGAGCGGGATGCCCGAATCCACCGTGGCGACGAGGGAATTCGTGGTGCCGAGATCTATGCCGACAATTTTGCTCATGTGCGGCGGAGATTGAACCACGAATGGTCACGGATGGACACGAAGATTTAACCGCAAAGAACGCAGAGAACACAAAGAGGACCGCTGAAAACGGAGCGCGGACAGCCTTGTCCGCGAGTTCTTGCAGCGGGCGCACCGGCGGAGCGCGGCTGTGTCGTCCCGACCAGCCGCAGCAACGTGACCCTGGCCAGACGCGCCGGATGAATTCACGGCATCGGCATTGCCACGCTGCTGCGGCTGATCCCGCCCGGCATGGTGGACGTGGGCGAGCAAACCGGCGCCCTGCCAGAGATGCTCGTGAGATCGCCAACACCGCCGACGCGGAGGTGGACAACGCCGTCTCGGCGATGACGTCCTTGCTTGAACCGGTCATGATTGTTTTGCTGGCGCTCGTGGTCGGCAGCATTGTCATCGCCATGTTTCTGCCGTTGATCATCCTCATGGATGATCCGGGCTTCGGCAGCGGCGGGGGCGGCGGCAGTTGAGGGGGTTGAACTTCATTGGTTGAATTTGGAACGCGGCTTTGCAGCAGGCTTGATGGGAAAAAGTTTGCCGCTCACTTCAACG
>JAYVCM010000207.1:0-10135 GCA_043749955.1 Limisphaerales bacterium
TACGTCAAGGAAGTGACGCACAAAAAAGAATTCCGCTGGGACGAAAAAGACGAGCAGAGCGCGGCGTTCGATCTGGTGCGCGGAATAAAAGCCGCCGACGCCCGCAACGTGCGCAAGCCGCTGCCGCCTGCGGACATTCCGATTGTGGCGTTCGACTACGGGATGAAATACAACATTCTCCGCCGGCTGCGGCAGCAGGGATTCGCCGTGCAGGTTTTGCCCGCGACGGCCTCTGCCGCCGACGCGCTCAAGCACAAGCCCGCCGGAATTTTTCTCTCCAACGGCCCCGGCGATCCCGCCGCGCTCGGCTACATCGTGCGCGAAGTGAAGACGCTGCTCGACACCGGCATTCCCATTTTCGGCATCTGCCTCGGCCACCAGATCCTCGGCCAGGCGTTCGGCGGAAAAACTTTCAAGCTCAAGTTCGGCCATCGCGGCGGCAACCAGCCGGTGAAGGATCTGGAGTCCGGCAAAGTGGAAATCACCTCGCAAAATCACGGCTTCGCGGTGGATGCGGCCTCCTTGCCGTCCGATGTCGCCGTGCATCGCATCAATTTGAACGACCAGACCGTGGAGGGCCTGCGGCACAAGACCAGGCCGGTGTTTTGCGTGCAGTATCACCCCGAGGCCGCGCCCGGCCCGCACGATTCCACGCCGCTGTTCGCCGAATTCCGGGCCATGATCGAACGAAAATAATTTTTCGATTTCCCGGTTTCCGTTTGACTTGAAACAACCTGCGACCATAATCGTTTTACCGTAATCTATGGCCAAACTTGTTATCCTGAACCAAGGTATGAGCGGGCGCACGTTCGACTTGATTGTCGAGCGCACCACCGTTGGCCGCGTGGAGGATAATACGTTTCAGATCGCCGACGCCTCCGTCTCCAGCCATCATGCCGAAATTCTTTTGCGCGGCACCGACATCGTCGTGAAGGATCTCAACTCCACGAACGGCACGTTCCTCAACGGCGAAAAAATTTCCGAGGCCGTCCTCAAGCCAGGCCAGACCCTGCGCTTCGGCCAGGTGGAGCTGCGGATTGACGACGGCACGCCCGCGACTACAACCGCCCCGGTCAGTTCCGCCCCCGCGCCGGCGCCCGCGACCAGCACTCCCAAGCGCCAGTCCGAAGGCAGCACGATGGTCATGTCGCGCGGCGTGAGCCTGAACGACCTCGAACAGGGCGGCACGCGTCCGCCGGGCTTCGACACGAACACGGTTTTCTCCAAGAAGAAAAACAAGGTCAACACCTACTTCATCATCGGCGGCATCGTCGTGGCCCTGGTCATCGTGGGGCTGATCATCTACGCCGTCAAGCTGGTCAACAAATAATCCCCCGCCGCGGCCATGCAACCGCGCCTCTCCCAAAAAAGAAATGCAGCGATGACGCTGTTTGAAGTCGGTGTTTGCATCGCGGTCGTGATGGTTCTGGCGATTTTCCTTTTGCCTGCCATCACTCACAGGCCGCATCGAGGTTCCCACATCAGTTGCGCCAATAACGTCAAGCAAGTCGGTCTCGCCTTTAAAATTTGGGCCGGTGATAACGGCGACATTTTGCCGATGGGGATTTCTGTCACGAACGGCGGCTCGATGGAAATGGTCGCCACTGGAAACGTAGTTCAAACTTTTCTGGTCATGTCGAACGAGTTGAGCACACCGAAAGTTTTATTTTGTCCGGAAGACGCGGCGCGAATCCGGGCGACTTTCTTTGGAGGACTTGCGAATTCAAACGTCAGCTACTTCGTCAGTGTGGATGCAACCAACGATGTGAACCCACAGTTGATTATTTCCGGTGACGGCAATTTTGAAACCGGCGGCAAACCAGTGAAGCCGGGGCTGAATTCATTTTGGACAAATGACCCCGTGGCCTGGTCGCCAACAACTCGCCACATCAAAACCGGCAACATCGGTCTCGCCGATGGCAGTGTTCAATCCACGACTTCCACAAGTCTGCGTCATTACTTCCAGCAAACCGGCCTCGCCACGAACCGCTTTGCGATTCCGTAGCGTAGTCAACGGAGCGCGGCTGTGTCGGAGACCAGCCGCAGCACCCACAAATTTTCAAACGACCTTCTCCGTTCAACACGCTGCGGCTGGTCGAGGACGACACTGCCGCGCTCCGCCGAATGAAGATTCACGCCGTCCGCACCTTAAAACTTTTCCACAGGTTCCCCGGCAGCAGGCCGAGGGCGAGGAACCCGGCAACGCCGTAAAGCGTTTGCCACGCAATTGTCGCCCGACTATATTGGCCGCATGAAAAATTATCAGGATTTCGAGATCAATTATTTTCAGGACGAGGACGGAATGTTCACGGCGGAAGTGCCTGCCATCCGCGGCTGTGTGGCGTGGGGCAAGACCCTGGTGGAGGCGTATCGCAACGCGGTGGACGCCATTGAAAGCTGTCTGGAAGCCCGCGAAAAGATCGGCGCACGGAAATCGCGCAGGCCGCGTTACGCCGGCGTGAACGTTTACCGCCGCCTGGTTCATGCCTAAACTCGTGCCAATTTCGCACCGCGAACTGGCGCGCAAACTCCGACGCGCGGGCTTCGTGGAGATTCGCACCCGCCGCCATCCGGTTTATCATCTGGCAGCCAAAGACCTGACCATCCCCATTCCCAGCCATCCCGGTGACGTGCCCAAAGGCACCTTGCGCACCATTGTTCGTGAAATGCAGATCAGCGTGGAAGAATTTAATTCGTTGTGACCGCTGGAATCAGGTGTGCGCCGGCGGCCTTGCGTTAAAACTTTTCCACAGCTTTGCCGGCAGCAGTCCGAGCGCGATGAACGCAAGCTGGCTCGCCACGAACAGCATCAGCCATTGAAACGCCGCGTCCGTGAAGCCGTAGCTGTGCAGCCCGATGCCCAGCATATTCACGCCGAACCACGACCAGCTCGTCACGATGTTGCCGCCGATGGCGCAGACCACGAGGCCGCGTTCGCGGATGATGCCGCCCCAGCGCAGATGCAGGATGAGCGCGTTCCACAACACGATGATGAGCGCGCCGTTTTCCTTCGGATCCCAGCCCCAAAAACGTCCCCACGATTGATCCGCCCAAATTCCGCCGAGAACCGTGCCGACAAAACTGAACAACGTCGCGAAACACACGATGCCGTAAATCATCCGCGCCAGCGATTTGCCCGTGGCCTCGTCCAAAGTTTTCGTGAACAGGCCGCGCACGATGTAGATCAGCGCCAGGAACCCCGCCACGAACGTGCTCGCGTAGCCGGTGGTCACGGCGACGACGTGTGTGGCCAGCCAGAAATTTGTGTCCAGCACCGCGCGCATCATTTCCATCGTGTCGCCTTCCAGCGCGAGGTGATGCGCGATGATGAGCGTGATGAAGCCCACGCCCGCCGACACGACTGCGCCGATGCCGTTCTTGTGAAATTTTTCCAAAATGATGCCCAGCAAACACGCGCCCCAGCCGATGAAAATCGCGGAGGAATAAAGATTCGTCACCGGCGGACGGCCTTCCAAAACCATGCGGTAAACCAGGCCCGTCGTGTGGATCACAAACGCCAGCCCGACGAGCCACACCGCCGAGCGGCGCAGCGTCTCGGACAAATTGAACCACGAGAAAATCGCGAGCAGCCCGGCGAGGACGTAGATGACCATCGCGTTGTAGAACGGCTGCATCTGGTTGAAGAAAACTTCCGCCCGTCCTTTTGCCAGCGCCTTCGCCTGCGTCGGCACCAGCGATGAGCGGTAATCTTTGAGCGCCGAATTAAATTCGTCTGGCCGGTTTGCGGCGAGGGCGCCGGCCATTTTTGCGTAGTCGCGCATCGCGGTGTCAACGCTGCCGCCGCGCGGCGCGTCGAGCAGCGCGTCGCCCATGCGCCGCCATTCCGTCGAACCGCTGGGCGGCAGGATGAGCGGCGCTTCGAGACGGCTCATGAACTGGAATGCCTGGATGTAGCCGGCGAACTGGGCCAGCGTCGGCTGGTCAAAAGTCTGCCCGGCCTGCTGCGCCCGCGCGGCGGCGACGCCGTCGGGAATCAGTTTTTCATACGCGGCGAGTTCCGCCGGCCAGTCCTGCGCGTCGGCGGGCTGCACGGCATTTTTCAACTGCGCGTAAAGCGTGAGCCGCTGGTGCAGCTTGATGACGGCGTTTTGGTAGGCGGTGCGGTCCGCCGCCAGGGTGTTGGTCTGGATGAAAATATTTTCACGGTCCAGCACGTCCATCGTGAAGGTGATCTGGATCCACGAATAATGTTTGCCGTCGGCTTGTTTCGCCAGGTCCTTCTCCGGCAGTTTCAGCAGCGAAATCAAGTCCGGATTGTCCAGGCGGAACACCGGCCAAGCGTCGGCCACGGCGGGATTCATCATCACGTTGGCGAGCCATTCGGTCGCGGAAATGATTTTTGGTTTTTCAGTCCACGCCTTCCACGGCTCGGCGTTGAGCGCCTGTTTTTCACGCAACTGCAGCAGCGCATTGCGCGCGAGCGAATCCAGCGGCTGCACGCGGCCGTTGGCGGTGACGGGCAGCCGGCCGAATTCGCCGAACGCGAAGTCCCGGTCCGGCGGCGGCGGCAGGTTGCCGAAAAACCACAGCGCCATGACGAGCATCAAAAAAATTGGCAGCCACTTTTTCATTTGTGAATTGGGGAACATCCAACATCCAACATCCAACATCCAACGCCCAAGGAAACACGAACGCGCCGCGCCATTGGATGCTCGTTGTTGGATGTTGGATGTTGGATGTTTTCTTTCATTTCATTTTCCGTTTGGAAATAAATCCCACGAGGTGAAACATAAATTGAGTCACCAGTCCCGCCCCCACCAGCGCGCAGCCGAGATACGGCGTGAGCCAGGCCGGATTGCGCACGACCTGCAGCACGGACGACGGCGTCTGCCCGGCGCGTTCCACCAGTTCGCCCGCGCTCATCTGGTATTGATAAAACGTCAGCCCGGCGTAGCGCAGCGGATGGTTCATGGAAATCTCCACCTCGCGCTTCTCGCCGGTCGCGGCATTTTCCAACTGGACGCGGCTGCGGAAATCCTTCGGGATGTCCGTGCCGGGATAAATCGTGTGCGTCGCCTTGAGCAGCGTCAGCGAAAACGGATGGCGCACCCGCGTCGGGCGCAGAACGAAGGTGAATTTCCGGTCGTTGATCTCGATGGACTGTGGCGCGACCAACTGGCCCGTGATTTTTTGCGCCATCTCCGCGCCGATCTGCCGCGCGTAGCTTTGCTGCACCGCCCCGGCCAGCGATTCCTCGCCCGTCCAGTCGGACGCCACCCAGCTTCCCAGCGGACCGCTCGCGCCGATCAGTTCAATGACCGCCGTCGGAATGTTTTTCCGGTCCATCGTTTTTTCGTCCGGCAGCGGACGAAAATCAAAGCTCAACGCCACGCCGTTGCTGGCGACGGGCGGGCCGTTCTGCATCATCGGTGCGCGGAAGCTCAGGTCGGAATTTTTCCAGAAACTTTTCACGCGGACGGCGAAGGGCAGGCTGTCAATCTTCAGCTCGTCGCCCGGCTGCAGCATTTTCGCCGGGATGGCGGTGACTTCGTTGCCGTTCACAAAAATCAATTCGTAGTCCGTCGCGCTCTCGGAATAATTGCGCGTGTCGCCCTCGGCGAAGTGCATCTGCATCTCGTGCGCCATCATGTCGGTCACGAGCTGGCCGACGAGCAGCAGGATGACGCCGGAGTGCGCGAGCTGGATGCCGATTTTTTTTGGGGTCAGTTGGAAGCGATAGACGTGCGCGCAGACGAGGTTGACCAGCAGCAGCGTGCCGAGGAGATAGCCGCCGGGCAGCAGGACCGGGATGTTTTTGCCAAAGAGATGCAGGCCGAACACGGCCCACTGGCGGAAATAATGCGACTGCGCCGCGTAAAGCCCCTCGTCCACCTGCGCCAGCGTGCCGAGGAACACCAGCACGATGGCGAACGCCAGCAGCGTGACCGTGAGCTTGAGCGACGTGAAAACCGAAACTATTTTTTTGAGGATCATCGCGGTGCCGGGCCGAATTGAACTGTTTTCAAAAAGGAAATGAACGCGGGCTTCTGCGCCTCGACGAGTTGCGCGTCGCCGGTCATCTTGAAGAACCATTCAGTGTCGTCGCGGTGATAGCTCGCGGCGAGAATCCGCTGCGCGCCGCCGGTGAGGTCATACAAATCCGCCGGCTGGTCGCCCACGGAAACTTTTTCCGCGAGCTTCGCGGCCTCATCCTCCGTCACCGGCGGCAGGCCGATCTGCCCGCGCCAGCGCTTGACGTTCGCCGCCGCGCCGCCCCCTCTGCCATCGAGCGGAATCACACTGATGTCGGCGGTCTTGCCGTCGGCGGAAACTTCAAAACTGGCGACGCGCATGGTCGTAGCCGGTTTCTCCGTCCAGCCGGCGGGCAAAGTATATTTCAACGGCGGCAGCGCGCTGTTGTCCGGCGCGGGCAGACCGGCGGGCATGGTGATCGGCATTTTGGCCGGTGCAGTTGCCGTTGCGACGGCGGGCGGCGCGGAGGTGGCGAATTCGGCGGATTCGACGTGATAAACTTTGACGTGATCGCGGTCGCAACCGGCGACAGCCAAAACCAGCAGCGCGCCGAAAGCGATGAGCGGGATTTTAACGTGATGTTTCATTTTCGTGCTGATGATTAAACCAAAAAAGTGGCGGCGGCGAAACTTTCTTTGGCTTTGGCCGGCCAAGCCGTAGCTGCCCGATTTGGATTCAACGCAAAAGCGCGGAGACGCCGCAATGGATTGGTGGATTTTTGGATGGCTGGCTGGTTGAGGAGAACGCCCGGCATTCATCCAACAATCCAATCACCCGTTCATCTGATGGTTTTTGCGCCTTCGCGTCTTTGCGCCTTTGCGTTGAATGTCTTCGGCATCTCTTCAGCTCACCGCCATGTTCAGCAGGAACTCGATGTTGCTCTTCGTCTTCTTGAGCTTGCCCAGCATGAGATCCATCGCCTCCACCGGCGGCACGCCCGTGAGCGCGCGGCGCAGCATGACGACGCGGCTGCATTCGTCGGGATGATAAAGCAGTTCCTCCTTGCGCGTGCCGGAGCGCTCGATGTTGATGGACGGAAAAATGCGGCGGTCAACCAGCGCGCGATCCAGATGCACCTCCATGTTGCCCGTGCCTTTGAACTCTTCAAAGATGACTTCATCCATGCGCGAACCCGTGTCCACGAGCGCCGTGGCCATGATGGTGAGCGAGCCGCCTTCCTCGATGTTGCGCGCCGCGCCGAAAAATCTTTTCGGCTTGTGCAGCGCATTGGCGTCCACGCCGCCGGAAAGAATTTTTCCCGAGTGCGGCTGCACCGTGTTGTAGGCGCGGGCGAGGCGCGTGATGGAATCGAGCAGGATGACCACGTCGTGTTTCTGCTCGACCATGCGGCGGGCTTTTTCAATGACCATTTCCGCGACCTGCACATGGCGCTCCGGCGGCTCGTCGAACGTGGACGAAATCACTTCCGCGCCCTTGCAGGAACGTTCCATGTCCGTGACTTCCTCGGGGCGTTCGTCAATCAGCAGGATGAACAGATAAGACTCCGGGTTGTTCTTCAACAGCGCGTTGGCGATCTTCTGCATCAGCACCGTCTTGCCCGTGCGCGGCGGCGCGACGATCAGGCCGCGCGTGCCTTTGCCGATGGGACAGACCAGATCCAAAACGCGCGTGCTCAATTCATCCGCCGCCGTTTCGAGGATGAAGCGCTTGTTCGGGAACAGCGGCGTGAGATTTTCAAAATGCGTCTTGTCCTTCGCCTTGTCCGGCTCCTCGCCGTCCACGGCCTCGACCTTGAGCAATGCGAAAAATTTTTCCTTCTCCTTCGGCGGGCGGATCTGGCCGGTGATCAAATTGCCCGTCTGCAGATCGAAGCGGCGGATCTGCGAGGGCGAAACGTAAATGTCCTCGGGGCAGGGGAGATAATTGAAACTCTGCGACCGCAAAAAACCAAAGCCTTCCGGCAGCACCTCGATGACGCCCTCGGAAAACAGCACGCCGGAGCGCTCGGCATTTTTCTGGAGGATGTGGAAGATGACCTCGTGCTTGCGCATCGTGCCGAAATTCTCCACGCCATATTCCTTCGCCATCGCGTTCAGCTCCGTCATCTGCATCGCCTGCAACTTGGCGATGTTCATGGACGTGGCGATCTTGTCGCGCTGATAGCCGCCGCGCCGGTCGGCGAACCGTGGATCGTCGCCCGTCGGCTCCATCGGTGCGGACGGCGGACGCAGTTGGGACGACGAATCGGCGTCGGCAAAATTCGAGGCGTCCCGGCGCGCGTCCTCCTTGGCGGCGGCCTTGATGCTGTCCACCGTGCGTTCCGGAACGTAGTCCGGCTCGGCGGGCGCGGATGCGGGCGGCTCGAACATCGGCTCTTTGGCCGCCGGCGTCACGACGGCGGCGGGCGATTCAATGGCGGCGGCAGCGGCGGCGGCGGCCTTGGCGGATTTGCGCGGGGCTTTCTCCGGCTTTTCGGCTTTCTCTTTTTTAACGGAACCTTTTGGTGGCATAAAATGATTTGGTTTGCTGACGTGGATTCCGCTGGCAGCCGGCAATGCGACGGGATGATTCGTCTCGCATTGGACGGGCTGCGCTGGGAATGGTTCAATATGAATTTACCAACCGATCAGAATTTATTTTTTCAAATCGGCAAGGGGAATCTCGCAGTCAACGGCGCTACGATGACGGAATCCGGCGGGGCTGTCAAATTTGATTTTTTCCCGGAACGCGGTCGTGCCTGCCGTGGCTTCTCCCTCTCCCCTCGGAGGGGAGAGGGCCGGGGGGAGGGGTGGAAGAGCGGGAAAACATTCAACATCCAACATTCAACATCCAACACCCAGTGAGGCGGGCGGTTTGCAAAGTCATTCGATGTTGGATGTTGAATGTTCGGCGTTGGATGTTCCTAAACCTCACCCCTCACCCTCAATCCCTCTCCCCTCGGAGGGGCGAGGGAGGCCCGAATGACGGGACATCGTGGCTCTTCGCTGAAAATTTTTCTTGTCGTCCCGCGTGCCGGCGGCTACTGGATGCAGCCATGAAGCCTGTTAAAATCCTTTTCGCGCCCGTGATTTTGATCATCGCCCTGATCATCGGCTTGATCGTTCAACAACGGGCGCAGGAAAAGTTGCGCGCGGAAAACGAATCGCTGGCGCAACAGATCGTCCAACTGCGCACGGACAACGAAAGTCTTTCCAATCTCGTCGTGCAGGCCAAAAGCTCGCAATCAATGCCCAAGGAGCAGTTCAATGAGCTGCTTAAACTGCGCGGGGAGGTCGGCGTGCTGCGCAATCAGGCCGGACAACTTGGAAAAATTCGCGCGGAGAACCAGCAGCTACACGAGCAAATATCAACCACACAAAATCGAAGCCAATTTCCATCCGCTTCACAATCCGAGTGGCATCAAACCAACACCATAAATGCAGCGAGGTTGATTGGGCTTGGCTTGATAATGTATGCAGGTGATAACAATAATCAGTTCCCCACAAATTTTAATCAGATTGCAAATTTGCTGGTCGGCATCACCAACCAAACCAGCGGAATTGGGACAGATGCGTTTGAACTTGTAAATCCAGTCAGCCAGGTCGCCGCAAGTGCAATAATCCTCCGCGAACAAGTCCCGTTTCAAACAACCGACGGGAAATGGTCGCGGACTTACGTTTTTGCCGATGGCCACGCTGAGGTGCAAATTTCAGCCGACGGAAATTTTGACGGCTACGAAAAACAGCACCTGGTTCCGCCGCCAAATCAATAAGCCGGCGGAACTTTCAACATCCGTCCGCGCCGATCGGGTTGTAGGAGACGACTTGAGGAGTCTCTAACTAAAAAAACTCTTGGCTGGCTTGTGTGGTTCGCGGTAAAAATATTTGAGGCTCGTCACCTCGTCTCCTACAAATCTTTCAGCCGGCAGTTCGCGCCCGCGCTGGTGTTGTAGCGGCGGGCATCCTGCCTGCCGTAGAGCCGTGGCGTCCCGCCCGGCGGATAAAACCGTGCGCCTGACCCGCCGTCGTGGAGATTTGAAAGTTGTGGGAAAGTTCGGGCGTTTTTTTCCGGGCGGCGAGACGCCAGGCCCTCTACGGCAGACGAGACGTCCGCCGCTACAACGGCTGCGCCGTCGTGTAGCGGCGGGCATCCTGCCTGCCGTAGAGCCGTGGCGTCCCGCCCGGCGGATAAAACCGTGCGC
>JAYVCM010000208.1:0-7136 GCA_043749955.1 Limisphaerales bacterium
GGGAGCGCCGGCTTCCAGCCGGCGGGTGCTGGTGGGTTTGAACGCGGACTCGCCGGCAAGATGCCGGCGCTCCCGGTGCTGCGCCAAGAACAGTGTCAAGAGGCACCTCAAGTTCACCCGCCCCCATCTACCGCCATGCTTTTTCCGCCGGGCGGGACGCCCGGCTCTACGGCAGGCCAGAGGCCCGCCGCTACGGGTGTGATGGAAAATTTCTGTGCCCGACAATTTCCATCTTCCATCCTCCATCATTCATCCGTTATGCTGCGCTCGTGCAATTTCGCAAGATCACCATCGTCGGCGTCGGACTGCTCGGCGGCTCCATTGGACTGGCGGTGCGGCAGCGCCGGGTGGCGGGCGAGATTGCCGGCTTCGTCCGGCGCGCAGCCAGTTTGAAGGATTGCGAAAAGGCCGGCGCGGTGGATTACGCCACGACTGATCTGCTCGCCGCCGTTTCCAATGCCGACCTCGTCATCCTCTGCACTCCACTCGCGCAGATGCGGTCGCTCACGCAGCAATTTCTCCCGGCGCTCAAGCGCGGCGCGATTGTCACCGACGTGGGCAGCGTGAAAGCCGATGTCGTGCGCGAACTGGAATCGCTCGTGAAAAAATCCGGCGCGCATTTTGTCGGCGGTCATCCGATGGCGGGTGCGGAAAAAACCGGCGTAACGGCGGCGCGGAAAAATTTGTTTGAGAACGCCGTCTGCGTTTTGACGCCGACCAAAAAATCCAACGCGGGTGCCGTCCGCAAACTGGAAACCTTCTGGAAATCCATCGGCGCGCGGACGCTGCGGCTGGACGCGGCGCAACATGATTTGCTCGTCAGCCGCACCAGCCATCTGCCGCACGTCGTGGCGGCGACGCTGGCGAATCTGGTTTTGAATCCCGCGCAGCCGCAAACGCAGGCCGCCTTGTGCGCGACCGGTTTTCGCGACACGACGCGCATCGCGTCCGGCTCGCCGGAGATGTGGCGCGACATCGCGCTGGCCAACCGCAAGCACCTCGCCCGCTCGGTGGATGCGTTTGTGGAAGAGCTGAAAAAATTCCAAAACGCGCTCAAGGGCGGTGATGGCAGCGCCGTTGAAAAGTATTTTGCGACCGCCAAGCAGCGGCGTGATAACTGGTGCGCCTACACGAAAACGAGGATGGAGGATTGAAGATGGAAGATAGCCAACCCATCCAGTGCGCTCGAGGATTTCAACTTCTATCCTCCATCCTCCATCCTCTATCTTCGCCTTAAATGCCCTTGCCCGATCTCATCGAAATCGTGCCGCTCGACCAACCGGTCCGGGCGGAGATCACCGTGCCGGGTTCGAAGAGCATCACGAACCGCGCGTTGATCCTCGCCGCGCTGGCGGACGGCGAGGTGACGCTCAAGGGCGCGCTGTGGAGCGAAGATACGCAGATCATGGTCGAGTGCCTGAAGGAACTCGGTTTCGTGCTGCACGTCACGCAAGACCCGGACGAGGCCTGCAACCGCACCATCTTGGTTGTGGGTGAAGCCGGACTCGTTCAGCCCGGCGGCACGGAGACGCATCCCTCGGAATTGTTCGTGGGCAATGCGGGGACGGCGGCGCGGTTTCTCGCGCCATTTTTGTGTCTCGGCAGCGGCGTTTACCGGCTGCACGGCGTTCCGCGGATGCACGAACGCCCGCAGGCTGCGCTGTTTTCGGCATTGCGCGAACTCGGCTATCGCATCGAGTGCGAATTTAACAATGACAAATTGCCGGCGCGGATTTACGGCTCATCTTGTAGGAGACGAGGTGACGAGTCTCAAACTAGAAATCAAAGTGAGAGACTCCTCACGTCGGCTGCTACGAAGAAATGCCGCGTCAGCATCGAGGAAAGTTCGCAGTTCGCATCGGCGCTGTTGTTGAGCGCGGGCGTTGGTGGCTGGCAGGTTGAAATCGTTGGCGAGAATGCGGATGAATCGCCGTATGTTTGGCTGACCGAAGGTGTGATTTATGGATTTGCAAATTATAATCGTTCTGGACCTTTTTTGATTGAACCAGACGATTCAAGCAGCAGTTATTTCAAGGCTGCGGGCTGGCTATTAGCTCCTCACTTGACTAACGCAGAACAGATTGTCCGGGTGAACGAACCCGTTGGCGCTCGCTTGGTGCAATTGGATGGAATGTTTTCAAATTTCTTTCGAACATCGAATTATATTGGTCCATTTGAAGGCGAAGCAAAGGCAAATAAAATAACCTCGATTTCGCGTAAAACAGATCTTGCTGACAGCATAATGACTGCAATTGTAATGATTCCGTTTGCAGCACATGAGGTTCAATTCACCGACCTCGGCCGGCTGCGCGTCCAGGAATGTGAGCGTGTCTATTCGTTGCGGACGGAGCTGACCAAGTGTGGCGCGAACGTCGTCGAGGAAGGCGACACGCTGACAGTCTGGCCGTCGCAACTGCACGGCGCGGAGATCGAGACTTACAACGACCATCGCATGGCTATGTGCTTTGCGATTCTAGGATTGAAAGTTCCCGGCATAAAAATTAAAAATCCCGCCTGCGTGAAGAAGACGTTTCCGAATTTTTTCCAAAAGCTCGCCGCGCCGCCGCCGCACGGTTTGGGCGCCAGAATTTTGCATGGGAAGTCGGGACGCGAATTGAAGCTGGAAGAATTGTTTGCGGATTGATTTGATAAGCGGACTAAAGCAGCTCTCATTAACACCCAACTTCAGTTGGGTGTTGGGACATGGCGCGGAAACTAAAACCGTTTCAACGGTTTTGGGACTGCGGGAAACCGTTGAAACGGTTGGAAGATCGGTCGGTTCGCCGGCACACCTCGTTGAAACGAGGTGTTAATGAGAACAGACTGGCGGACAAATTTATCCGGCGATGAATTCGCGGATTACGATTACGAGCAGGATTATATTTTGATGAAACATCCCATTGTCATTGCGATTGACGGCACGAGCGCCAGCGGCAAGAGCACGAACTCCAAGCTCGTGGCGAAGGCGCTCGGCTACGTTTATGTGGACACGGGCGCGATGTATCGCACGCTGGCGTGGCACTGTCTCCAGAAGCGCGTGGACATCCACGAACCCAAGGCGGTGGCCGCCGCGTGCCGCCGCTGGAAAACATCGTTGGAATGTGTCGAGACCAAAAGCCACCTGCGCGCGGCGCACCTGCTGGTGGAAGGCTATTACCCGGAAAAAGAAATCCGCACGGCGGAAGTCAGCGCCGCCACGTCGCTCATCGCCGCGATTCCGAAGGTGCGCGACTGGATGAAGAAAAAACAGCGCGAGTGCATCCAGTTCGGCAACCTCGTGATGGAAGGCCGCGACATCGGAACGAATGTTTTCCCGGAGACGGACTACAAGTTTTATCTCGACGCGCACCTGGACGAGCGCACGGCGCGCCGCACGGCGGACGGCGTGCATGAAAACCTGGCCGCGCGCGACCAGCGCGACAGCCAGCGCGCCGCCGCGCCGCTGATGATCGCGCTGGGGGCCAAGGTGCTGGACAATTCCAAGATGAGTTCCGCCGAGACGAGCGGCTGGCTGCTGGCAGAATTCCGCAAGCTGCTGCCGGAGGGAAAACGATGAGGATGGAGGATTGATGATGGAAAATGGCAAAGACGTTTGCGCGTTTGGGGTTCCATTCTCCATCTGCCATCTTCCATCCTCGTGATATGAACCCGGTTTATTTCATCGGCTGGTGTCTTTTCCGTCTGATGTATGCGGTGTATTTCCGCTGGCAGGTCTTCAATGCCGGACGCGTGCCGTTGAAAGGCGGCGTGATCCTTGCCTCGAACCACGCCAGTTTTCTCGATCCGCCAATCATCGGTTCCGGGCTGCATCGTCCGATGAACTACCTCGCACGCGCGAGTTTGTTCCGTTATCCCGGCATCGGCTGGCTGCTGCGAAAATGGAATTCCGTGCCCGTGGAACGCGACGGCGGCGGCGCGGCAGGCTTGCGGGCGATCCTGGACCGGCTGCTCGCGGGCGGCGCGATCATTTTATTTCCCGAAGGCACGCGGACGAAGGACGGCAAGCTGCAACCGGCGCGTTCGGGCATCGGCCTGACCGTGATCAAATCCGACGCGGTGGTGATTCCCGTGCGGACGTTCGGGACGTTCGAGTGCTACAACCGCAAATGGAAATTCCACATGCCGATCCGCCTTGCGGTGAAATACGGCCAGCCGATGAAGTTTGAAGCACTGCGCGCCGAGGCGAAGACCTGCACCAAGCCACGGCTCAAGGAAATCTACCAGCAGGTCGCAGACGAAATCATGGCGGAGATTGCGAAGCTGGAGCCGCGCGCCGATTAACAAGTCCTCCTCGTCCTCGTTCTCGTCCTCGAATTTTTTTATCAATTGTCCCGATGACGGCAAAGGTTCCCAGCGTGTCCAACCACCGGCCAAAGCGGCGCTAAAGCAGCCGCCGTCCAGACGCTTCGCGAATGTCGGACGGCTTTCAAAGCTCGCGGAGCGTCTGGACTGCGGCTGCTTTAGCGCCGCTGTTTTTCGCGGAACCGGCGATTCGATTACGAGGACGAGGACAAGGACGAGGATGAAAATTAAAATCAAATCCCCAGATCCGACAGTGTCTTGCTGATGTTGTTGACGATCTGGACGAGCTTGGGATGCGACTGCTCGAAGCCGGCGACGGACGAGACCAGGCCCTGGTTGGAAAGTTCGCGCAACTGCGGGTTCGGTTCGGTGCGCGTGGCTTCGTGCGCGGAAAGCTTGGCGAAGTTGGCGATGCTGTCGGCCTGCTCGCTGTGGGTCTTGGAGAGCGTGCCGACCTCGGACTTCAATTTGCCGAGCAGCTCGAGCAGCTCGCGTTTGTGTTCGTCGCCGACGGATTCCGCCGTGCGGACTTTCGCCTCAATCTCGCTGATGGTTTTTTCAATCATGGCTGGAGGAAATTTACCCGGTCGTTTGAATCCGGCAAACAAATTTACACCGCCTGGTTTTATTTTTTCGGAGCGCGGCCGTGTCCCGCGCCGCGCAGGATCATCTGCGGCAGCTTCGCATGGGCATCATCGTGCTCGCGTTTGCCATCACGCGGCGGTTGCTCAAGTCCAGCAGCCAGGCCTGTCGCCCGCCGCCGGCGAACATGACTGGCTGGGGCGGCTGGGGCGGTGGACGGTGAGCGTGGCGGCGGGCATCCTTGCCTGCCGTAGAGCCGTGGCTTCTCCACCCTCCGCAGTGACTGCTACGGAGGACGGGCAGCCCGGCGGAAAAAAACGTTGGAGCAACCAAGAAACCAAGGAACGAAGAAACCCTTTCCAACTTTGTTCCTTCGTTACTTGGTTGCTCAAAATAATCCGTCCGGTTTTTTCCGGCGGCTGGAAGCCGCCCGCTACGTCAGGCAGGACGCCTGACGCTACGCGGCCCGCCAGTCCAGCACTTTCAACTGCACCGTGCGGCTGCCGTTGTAGTCGTTGATCTGCGGTGCGAAGGCGAGGTCGAATTTCCCGACCGGCAGCGAGCCGTTGCCCGCGTTCCACCAGACCGCCTCGCATTTCGTCGCGCCGTCGGTCACCCAAAGTTTGACGTGCTTTTTGTTCGCGCCCATGCGCAGCAGCGGACGCGCGTGCGTGAGGTTGCGCGCGCAAAATTGCACGGCGGAGTTGCCCATGCCGGTCGGCTTGAGGCGGTCCAGTTCGGCGAGCGAGTCCAAAGTGAATTCGCCCAATGCAGCCTCTGCATCAAGGCGCAGCGGCGGCTGCAAATCTTCCGGCTTGAGCTTGAGCCGCGCGAGTTCGTTCAACCGCTCGCGCAGCCGATCAATTTTCTCCGGCAAAATGCTCAAGCCCGCCGCCATCGCGTGCCCGCCGTGTTTCACCAGCAAGTCATCGCACTCGCGCAACGCGGCGGCGAGGTCAAAGCCCGCGATGCTGCGGCCCGAACCGCGCATCTCACCGTTCTCGCCGCCGATGATGAGGGTCGGGCGGTAAAATTCCGACAGCACGCGCGACGCCACGATGCCGACGACACCGATGTGCCAGAGCAATGCACCCTCGACGATGACGAAATCTTTTTGCGCGTCGAACTTCGAGCGGATCACGCCGATGACTTCCTCGGTGATGCTCTTCTCGATTTTCTGCCGCTCGCGATTCCGCATGTCCAAATTCTGCGCCAGCGGCAGCGCATCTTCCAAATTTTTGGCGAGCAGCAGTTGCAGCGCTTCCTCCGCCGTCTCCAGGCGTCCGGCGGCGTTGAGTCGCGGCGCGAGCTGGAAGCCCACGTCGTGCGTGCCGAGTTTTTCCGGCGACTGCGCGACCTGTTTTAACGCAATGATTCCGGCGCGTTTGGTCGTGTTTAGTTTTTCCAGGCCGACGGTGACGAGAATCCGGTTTTCGCCGGTGAGCGGAACCAAATCCGCAATCGTGCCGAGCGCGACCAGATCGAGCAGCGGCCGCAAATCAAATTCCGCCGCGCCGGCCAGACCGGTTTCGCGTCCGCGTTTGACCAGCGCGTGCGCGAGTTTGAAAGCCAGTCCGGCGGAGCAAAGCTCAACAAAATTGCCGATTTGAGATGGGGCAGGACAAGCTGAAGCTTGAACTCCAACTTGCGGATTCACGAGCGCAACGGCGGCGGGCGCGGGGTTGGAAACTTGATGATGATCCAAGACGATGACCTCCACGCCCTGCCCTTTCAGCCACGCAATGGTTTCCACGGCGGTCGAGCCGCAGTCCACGGCGAGCAGCAGTTTGACCGGAAATTTTTTCAGGCAGTTCTCCACGCCGTCGCGGCTCAAGCCGTAGCCTTCGTCCATGCGGTTCGGCAGATACGCCTCCGCCGGCCAGCCGAGTGCGCGCAGAACTTCCAGCAGAATCGTGGTGGAGGTCACGCCGTCCACGTCGTAATCGCCAAATATGACAAGGGGTTCGCTGCGTTCGCGCGCGAGCAGCAGCCGCTCGACGGCGGTTTCCATGTTCGGCAGCAGGAACGGGTCGGCGAGATGCTTGAGGCGCGGCGCGAGAAAGTTTTCGATGACGGACGGCTCGCTGAAACCACGGTTGACGAGACACTGGGCGAGCAGCGGGGAAATTTTTAACTGCGCGGCCAGCGATCCAGTGAGGAGCGGCTGCGGGGGCGCGAGAGTCCAGCGGAATTTCATTTAATGCTTGTTGAAGCGTGAAGAGTTAAAGCGTTGCAACGGCGCGGCGTCAACC
>JAYVCM010000209.1:0-6178 GCA_043749955.1 Limisphaerales bacterium
GCGGCGTTCACCGTGCAGAAATAATTTCAACCTGAAAATTTTATGAAAACAAAAACACTCCGATACGTTTCGCTCCTCGCCGGTGGAATGCTGCTCGCGGCCAGTGCGCTGGCCCAGGCACCCAAGATTGAATTTCCCGCGCCGAGTCCGGCCTGCACGTTGAAGCAGCGCGTCGGGCTGACGGACTTTGAGATTGTTTATTCCCGGCCCAGCGCCAAAGGCCGCCAGGTTTTCGGCAACGTCGTTCCCTTCGGCACCGTCTGGCGCACCGGCGCGAACAACGCCACCAAAATCACCTTCAGCACTTCCCTGAAACTGAACGGCACAGAAATCCCCGCTGGTTCCTACGCGCTCTACACCATTCCCGGCGAAACGGAATGGACCATCATCCTCAACAAGGGCGTGGGCAAATCCGGCACCCAATACGACGAGAAAGAGGATGTCGTCCGCTTCAAGACGACGCCCGTGAAACTGGCGGACACGTCCATCGAGACGTTCACCATCGAGTTCAACCACCTCCGCGACGAGTCGGCGGTCATCAATCTCGTCTGGGAAAAAACCGTCGCCCCGATCAAGGTGGAACTGGATGTGACCAGCAAGGTGCTCCCGCAAATTGACGCGGCGATGGCGGCGGAAGGCGGCAACAAGCCCTACTTTCAAGCGGCGATGTTTTACTACGACCATGGCCAGGATTTGCAAAAGGCAAAGGACTGGGTCGAGGCCGCCATCAAACAGCGTGAGGCCTATTACATCGTCCACCTAAAGGCAAAAATTCTCGCCAAGCTCGGCGACAAGGAAGGCGCCATCGCCGCCGCCAACCGTTCCATTGAACTCGCGAAAACCGCCAAGGACAGCGCCTACGTCAAGTTGAACGAAGACCTGCTCGCCAGCCTCAAGTGATCACGCAACCTGTAAGTAGTGGCACGGGCGTCTCGCCCGTGAGTTTCAATTCAGGCAGAGACACACGGGCGAGACGCCCGTGCCACTACCTCATCGCGCTCGCGCTTTTGTTAATTCCAACGCCGGGTATTTCTCAAACCAATTCCCCCGCCGAAATTCTCCAGGACCTCCGCAGCTTCCGCGAATTCGGCACGGTGCTTTACATCGCCGCGCATCCGGACGACGAGAACACCCAGCTCATCACCTATCTTGCGCGCGGCCGGCATTATCGCACCGCCTACCTCTCGATCACGCGCGGCGACGGCGGGCAGAACGTGCTTGGCCCGGAGTTCGACGAGAAGCTCGGCGTCATCCGCACGCAGGAACTGCTCGCCGCCCGGCGTCTCGATGGGGGTCGCCAGTTTTTCACCCGGGCGATTGATTTTGGTTACTCCAAAGACTATCGCGAGACGCTCAACATCTGGGACAAACCACAAGTGCTCGCCGATGTCGTGCGCGTCATCCGCACGTTTCAGCCCGACGTGGTGGTCGCCGGTTTTTCCGCGCAACAAACGCCCGGCCAGCACGGCCATCATGTCGCCTCGGCGGTGCTGGCGGGCGAGGCCTTCAAACTGGCGGGCGATCCCACGGCGTTTCCCGATCAGTTGGACCGCTTGAAACCGTGGTCGCCAAAACGCCTGCTGCAAAACGTCCGCTTCGGCGGCAATCGCGGCGGCAATGCGCCCGCCGGCCTGCGCATCGAATCCGGCGGCGACGATCCGGTGCTGGGCGTTTCCTTCGGCGAACTCGCGGGCCGCAGCCGGGCGATGCACAAGTCGCAAGGCTTCGGAAATTTTGGCGGCGGCGGCGGTGGCGGCGGGCCGCAGTATCAATCCTTTCAAGTGTTGGCTGGCGAATCCGCCACCAACGACATCATGGACGGGATTGACGCCACCTGGAACCGTGTGCCGGGCGGCGCGGAAATCGGCCGGCTCGCCGATGAAATTATTTCCCAGTTCAATCCGCAAGATGCCGCTGCGAGTGTGCCGTCGCTGTTGAAACTGAAAAGCAATCTGGCCGCGCTCCAATCCAAAGACTCCATCGTCGTTGAAAAGGCGGCGCAGTTGGATCGCATCCTGCAAAATTGTCTCGGCCTTTCCGTCGTGACCACCATCGCCAACGCCGAAGTGGTGCCCGGTGAAGAACTGAAATTGCGCAGCACCGTCATCGTGCGCTCGACCATCCCCGTCCGCTGGATGGGCACGCGTCATCTGGCCATCAAGGAGGAATTCACTTCTACCGCCGCGACGAATCTGATTCCCAATCAACCTGCGAGCCGCGATGAAACCGTGCGACTGCCCGACGCGACGCCGTTGACGCAGCCCTACTGGTTGCGCGAGGAAAGCACGGTCGGAATGTTTCGCGTCGCCGACGCGAGCCTGATTGGTTCGCCGGAAAATCTGCCCGCATTTCCCGTCGCGCAAATTTTTGAAGTCGGCGGACAGACGCTCGTGATTCCCGACGAACCGCTGCAAGCTGACACCGCCCCGGCCAAATTTGAAGCCCGCCGCCGCCTCGACGTGATTCCGCCCGTGACCGTCAGTTTTGCTTCCGACGTAAATCTTTTTGCGCCCAGCTCCACGCGCAAGGTGGAAGTTGAACTCACCGCCTATCGCGCCAATTCCGCCGGCACGCTCCAGTTGAACGCGCCCACCGATTGGAAAATTTCTCCCGCAACACAATCCTTTCAACTGGCGAGCGTTGGTGAGAAAAAACTTTTCTCTTTCACCGTCACTGCGCCCACGAAAGCCGGTGAGGCCACCATCACCGCCAGCGCGAAAATCGGCGACGCCACTTTCGGCAACCAGCGCATTGAGATCGCCTACAAACACATTCCCTTCCAACTGCTCCAGCCGCCCGTGCGCACCAAGGCCGTCAGCTTCGACCTCGCGATTCGCGGCAAACGCGTCGGCTACGTTCCCGGTGCGGGCGACAGCGTGGCCGAGGCGCTGACGCAAATGGGTTGCGACGTCACGATGCTCACCGGTGCAGACCTCACGACGAATCGCCTGAAAGATTTTGACGCCGTGGTCATTGGCATCCGCGCGTTCAATGTCCGCACGGATTTGGTTTCTCACTTGCCCGCGCTGTTCGCGTTCGTCGAAGCCGGCGGCATCGTCATCGAGCAATACAACCGGCCCGGCAACGATCTGAAGACCGACCAGCTTGCGCCGTATAGTTTGAAGTTGTCGGGCGAGCGCGTCACGGACGAGAACGCCACGATGACTTTTCTCGCGACCAATCATCCGGCGTTGAACACGCCGAACAAAATCACGAGCGCGGATTTTGAAGGCTGGGTGCAGGAGCGCGGCATTTATTTTCCCAACCAATGGGACGAACATTTCACGCCGATCCTTGCGTGCGCCGACGCGGGTGAGTCGCCAAAGACCGGCGCGCTGCTGATCGCGCAACATGGCAAGGGCTATTTCGTCTACACCGGCTTGGTGTTTTTCCGCGAGCTTCCCGCCGGCGTGCCGGGCGCCTACCGCCTGTTTGCGAATTTAATCTCCCTCGGCAAATGAATTTTTTGAGGCGCGTGCAATCAGGCGAAGGAGCGCGGGCTTCAGCCCTTTTCTTTGCTCAAAATTCGGCATGGATCGGCGGGCAATCCCAAAGGGATTGTGTCCTCCAGCCCAGGGTTGCGAGGCACGAGCTACCCTGGGTCAGCCGCAGCAAGTTCCGCCAACCCCAACGGGGTTGCGGCTGGGTTGGCGGCGCAGGTGCCACAACCCCGTTGGGGTTAAAAAAATTCCTGCTGCTGTTCACCCAAGGTAGCTCGTGCCTCGCAACCTTGGGCTTCGAGCCGGAATCCCTTTGGGATTCGTCTGCCGTTGTCGCCCTTGCGTTGGAGGCAAAGACAAGGTGTAACCGCCGCTTCAAGCGTCGCAAAGTGTGCCGCTCAATTTCACGATTCTTCCTGGAATGAAACCGCCGTCGCCAGATCCTGCCACCGACGACAAATCGCCCGGCGTGCCGGGTTTCCGCACCTGGCGCGGTGTTTACATTTTTGTCTTCGCCGTTTTCGTGCTGGTCGTGGCGTTGCTCGCAATCTTCTCCCGCTACTTCGCATGAACGCGCTCGACTGGTTCGTCCTGCTTGGCACGATGCTGGGTATCGCCGCCTACGGCACCTGGCGCACGCGGCACACCGACAACCTCAACACCTACCTCAAGGGCAATCGCAACACCGGCTGGCTCACCATCGGCCTGTCCGTCATGGCAACGCAGGCGAGCACCATCACTTATCTTTCGCTGCCGGGCCAGGCTTACGAGAATGGGATGGCTTTCATCCAAAATTATTTCGGGCTGCCGCTGGCATTGATCATCGTCTGCGTGGTGTTCCTGCCGATTTACCGGAAGCTCGGCGTCTATACGGCCTACGAGTATCTGGGAAAACGTTTCGACGCCAAGACGCGGCTGCTTGGCGCGTCGCTGTTTCTTTTGCAACGCGGCTTGCAGGCGGGCATCACGATTTATGCGCCGGCCATCATCCTTTCGACCGTGCTCGGCTGGCGGCTCGATCTGACAATTATTTTCACGGGACTGCTCGTGATTGTTTACACCGTCACCGGCGGCAGCGCGGCGGTGAACCTCACGCAACGATGGCAGATGGCCGTCATCTTCGGCGGCATGATCACGGCGTTCGTCGTGCTGCTGACGAAACTGCCCGCCGACGCGCTGCACATCGCCGGCGCGATGGGCAAATTGCAGGCGGTGGATTTCACGCCGGACTTGCAGCGGCGCTACACTTTTTGGAGCGGGATGCTGGGCGGATTATTTTTGTCGCTCTCGTATTTCGGCACCGACCAGTCGCAGGTGCAACGCTACATCGGCGGCGCGGCGTTGCGCGAAGGCCGGCTCGGTCTGATGTTCAATGCGGTTTTCAAAATCCCAATGCAGTTCTGCATCGTCATGCTCGGCGCGATGCTGTTTGTGTTCTATCAATTTGAGCCACACACGCCGGTGTTCTTCAATCAAACCGAGTGGCGGCTGCATGTCGAAAGCCCGCAAGGCGCTACCTTCAAGGCCATCGAAGAAAAGTATTCCGCACTGCACGCTGACCAGCAGGCGAAAATCCGCGCATGGGTCGCCGCCCGCGATCACGGCAACGTCACGGAGGAAGCCGCCGCGCGAAACGCGATGGCCGGGGCGCAAAATTCGGCGAACGCCGTGCGACAAGAAGCGCGCAACGCGTTGAAAGCCGCCGACCCGAACGCGCAGGTCAAAGATTCGGATTACGTTTTCATCACGTTCATCCTGACGCAACTGCCGCACGGCGTCGTCGGCCTGCTGATCGCCGTGATGTTTGCATCCGCGCTTTCTTCCAAGGCCGGCGAGCTGAACGCGTTGGGCACGACCAGCACAATTGATCTGTGGCGGCATTTCCGTCCGCTCGCGGCACACGACGAGGCGCGAAACGTGCGCAACGCAAAATGGTTCACCGCGCTGTGGGGGCTGTTTGCGATTGGCTTTGCGCTCTTCGTGAGTTCCGCCGAGAATCTCATTGAAGGACTGAACATCGTGGCCTCGATTTTTTACCCGGCGCTCCTCGGCGTGTTCGTCGTGGCGTTCTTTCTGAAACGCGTCGGCGGCACGGCGGTTTTTCTGGCGGCATTGGCGGCGCAGATTCTCGTGCTCGCGCTGTTCTTCCTCGGCAAAATTTATCCGGCTCACGAGATCGGCTATCTCTGGCTCAATCCGATCGGCGTCACCGCTTGCGTCTCATTCAGTGTCGTGTTGCAAATGATTTTCGGCGACCGGGCCAAAACCCAACCAGACCCGATATGAGCGCCGCGCCCGTCATCTGTTTCGGCCAGCAGCCATGCGGGTTTTTCCCGAAGCGATTTCTCGTCGCCAAAATTCTGACGGCGCGACGGCTGCAAAAAGAAATCGGCGGTGAAATTGTTTTCTTCTACCACGACAGCGACCACGATCCGCGCGAAACGCAAACGGTTCTGCGCCATCGCAAGACCAACGAGCCGGCCATCCTGAATTTTGCATTCGCCAACAAGGTGCAACGGAAATTTTCGCCGCTCTACCTCAAGCGCATCGCACCGGATTGGCAGAGCAAAACGGAGCTGCAACTGCCGAATTACGTTGAACACCCGCTGATCAATCTGTTCAAAAATATTTCCGCCACCAACGTCGCGGACTTTTGTCTGGAGCTGTATCGCCAGATGGGATTGCTCGAAGGCATCCGCGTCGTGCGTTCGAGCGACCCGGATTTGCGCCGCGCGGCC
>JAYVCM010000210.1:0-14544 GCA_043749955.1 Limisphaerales bacterium
GCCTGCCGTCCGCCGAAACGCGCCGCCGATTGCAGCACGGCATTGCCGCCCGCCGAATAGCCCGCCGCGCCGATGCGCGACTTGAGGATGAAATTAAAATTGGTCGCGGCGCAAACGTGTTCCACCATCGGGATGACGCCGTAGCCTTCCACCGTGGCCGACCGCCGCTGCATCGTGGAACTGGACGCGCCCTGGTTATAGGGATCAATCGTGATGACGACGAGGCCGCGCCGCGCGAGTTCGAGGGAATAACTCGTCATCGTTTCCTTGCTGCGCTCAAAGCCCGGACAGACCACGACCAGCGGCGCGGGATTTTCCGCCGTCGCCGTCTTGGGTTTGAACAAATCCGCCGCAACCCACTGGCCGTTTTCCGTGGGCAGCGTGAAGCCGGTGATTTGAATTGTCCCGCCAGCCGTCTGGACGAGGCACGCGCCGCCGCCGCCGATTAAAACCAAGGCCAGCGCCACGCACAACCAAAGGGTTGTCCGTCTGTTGAGATGGCCGTTGGCTTGATCGTTCATTGCATTGCAGAAAACTTGTCATTATTGAGGCTCGTGCAGTCGAGTGACGGAGCGCGGCGTTCACGCCGCTTCAATGTGAAGAGTGCAAGCGGGCTGGGTGTTCCATAATGCGTTTCGTGTTTCTGGACGTTGAAGCGGCGTGAACGCCGCGCTCCGCTTACGCACTGCCGTTGCAACTCCATTTTGCGGGTCTCATTAACACCCGGCTTCAGCCGGGTGCGAAAGGTGCGGGCGGAGAAAAACCGTTTAAACGGTTTTTCGTTGGCGCGTTTGCAGGCCACCGCGTTGAAACGCGGTGTTAATGAAATGATTTCCACGGGGCAGTTTTTCATTTCGTTCACGGCACATGGACCGCGCGATAAAAACGCTGCGGCGAAGTTTTGGCGTCCTGAAAAATGAACGGCGCGGAATTCGTGACGAGCGAAATCCAACTGGGCGGATTCAAATTGGTGGTGCTTTGAAATGCATACCGGCTGCCGGTCACGCCGGTGAGACTGATCTGAAAATTTCCGTTCGTGCCCAGCGACGGCGCGGTCAGTTGCGGCGCATAGCTGACGACCGTGGCGACAACCGACGTGGCATTGCCGCTCATCGTCAGCCCCAGCCCGTTGGTTCCGATGGGTGGAAGATTGGTGCTCGCAAAACTGCCGGAAACGCTGGCGGCGGTGAGCAAAACGAACTGCTGCCCCAGCGCGGGCTGAAATCCGTTCGCGTAGCCGAGATTCAAACTTCCCGCCAGCGCCGCCGCGCCGCTGACGGTCAGGCAATTTGAAACGCTGCCGAGTTTTAGCGACACGGTGGCCGCGCTGCCATTCGTGAAATTTCCGTAGAGCAACGCCGGGCCGCCCGTGTTGGTCACCGCCAGCGTGCCGGCGACATTCGACAAATCAAGCGGACGCGCCGCGCTGCCGAATTGCGCGAAGCCAAGCTGTCCGCCACGGCAATTAAATGCGGCACTGCCTGCGCCGCGCAACACCTGGCTCGCGAAGATCGTTCCGTTCGAGAGCGTGTATTGGCCGGCGCTGTTGGTCTGCTCCGCCAACGTGAGCGCGCCATTCACCGTCAGCGCGCCGCCGTTCTGCTGCACAAAACCTTTTCCGTCTTTGCCGACGACGAGCGCGCCACTGATGACGAGGGAGCCGTTGGTGTAAAAATAAATCCGCCCCTGCCCGGCCTTGTTGAAATTGGTGTCGAGCGTTCCCAGCCAGACATTGCTCACGGCTCCGACGTTCGCGTCAATTTTCAATGAGGGTGAAGGCGTGGCCGACGCGCCGGAAATGACGAGGGTGTTCGTCGGCGAGCCAGGCGGGTTGGTGAAGCTCTGCCAGTTGACCGCCCAGTAAAAATTATTTTTCCCGAATCCGTAGGCGTCCACCGCGAACGGATCGTTCAAAACGGTTTCGGCGGCGATGCGTTGCAGGTATTGCGCGTCGCTGATGTTGTTCGTCGAGTAATAGGTGCTGCCTTCCGGGCTGCGGCCAAAGATGGCGCTGTAAAAAACACACGCGGTCAGATACGCGCCGTAGCTGTTCGGATGGCGGTCGCCGAGGCCGTCGTCGAGAACATACAGGTTGAGATTGGTGCGCTCGGTTCGCACGCGCGACCACGCGAGGCCAACGGGGGAAACTGCCGCGCCGAGTTCCGCGCCGATCATCGCGTAGGCTTTGCGGATGGCGATGTTCATGCTCAAGAAACTGGCGAAACTCGGATAGTTGCAGGTCTTGTATTGGGCGGGGATGTCGTAGCTGTTGCAATTGCTGTTCGGGTCGCCGTCAATTTGTCCCCACGTCTCATAAAACATCGTGCGCTCCGCGTGGTTGGTGATCATGCCGTTGAGCGTGCGGCACGCGGGAAACATGATGGTGTTGCGGTCCGTGGGCAGCGAGGGCGTGTCGCTCTTCTCCTGCAACACCACGAGATCGAAGCTGCTGGAGTTGATCAGATTGGTGCTGGTGACATTCGTCGCATGGTCGGCGAGATACCAGCCGCTGTTCGCGACGGTCGTGTAGGAAAATGAATCGCCCAAGTTCGCGCAGAGCGTGGCGAGGATGGCGGGGATGTTGTTGGAGTAACTAGAGCTGATGCCGAGCAGGCTGTTGCCCAAAAAAAGTGCTCGCATCGTGGGGGTGGGTGGCGTCCCGACAACGGGAGTCACATTCGACCAGTTGGTGTCCACGCGCATCACGTCGAAGCTGCAAGCGGCGGTGGTGTTGCTGGAACTTTCCCAAAAGAGAATGGTGCCGAGATTGCTTGGTTCGGCGATGACACCTTTGGTTGCGCTGGCGCTGGCGGCGGGCTGGGCCGCTCCGGGAGTTGGGTTGATGAAAAGCTGTCCGGTTTGTCCGGCACCAAAAGTAAATTCAAACACGACGAGGTAATCGGTATTGTCGGCGAGACTGTTCGAGGCCCAACTGACCGCGCCGCCGAGGCTCTGAACGCCCAGATTGAAATGGTTGGTGTCCGCTCCTTGTCTCGTATGCAACGTCACCGGATCGTTGGCCGACGGATTGGCGGGGAAACTGGCGACGGCGGGAGTTAGTTCGCACAAGATTTCATCGCTCGTCGCGGGATTCGTGAACACGTTCATCAGGAACGAACAGTAAACCGGGCCGTTGGTGAACTGCGCTCCGAGACTGCGATAATAAGTCCGGGAGCTGTTGCCCGCCTTGAAAATCTGGAGATGTGCCGGCGGATTCAATGTGTTCGTCAAGCCGCCGAGCGCGGGGGTGGTTGTGCCTGTCAGATCGTTCGGGTAAATGCCGATGGCCGATGTCGAGCCAGCGGCCGCCGCGCCGCTGCTGGCCAGCAGCCACGGAGTTCTTCCAGCCACCGGCGTTGAAGCGGCCGCCGCGTAATCCTGGCCATCCTGCATCTGCGCGCCATCGGCTGAAATCCGCAGCAGACAGACGAGCGCGCAGAACAAAAAAATTTCGGGGCGGAAATTTTTTGTTGGCGGCGGCTTCAGTTGCATGGCGGAAAAAATAAAATGCCTAGGACGCGTCAGGGTTGATTGGTGGTGCTGGATTTTTCAACCGCGAACAGCGCGGCTTGAACTTCCTTCGCGGCGAGCATGGCCTTGCCGTCGTGCGCGATGCCGGGGACTTCCACTTTGCGCCAGTTAAACTTCCAGCCGTTGGTCTGCGCGAGTTGTTGCGCGAACTCAAAACAGTTGCGGCCGCGTTCCAGCCGAAATTTTCCTTCGAGTCCGGCGGCGGCGGAACGGTCCAGTTCGGGATGGTTGGGATCAATGTCATTTTGGCCGAGGCACAACGTCAGCGGCGCAGCAAGATACCGCTGAAACGCCGCGTCGTCGCTCAAATCTTCGGGCAGCCCGCCGAAACCGTAGCCGTATTTCCAGTCGCGGCGCGGGAACAAATCCGTGCCGGGATTGGCCACGACGATGCGCCGGGCTTCCGTCGGATACAGCGCGGCGAGGCGCATGAGAAATTGTCCGCCGCCGGAGTGGCCGATGAAAAAATAGGGCAGCCCCGGTTTCGCTTCGCGTTCGCGGATGACCGCGATGATTCCCGGCAGCCGGGCAAAGCTCCAATTCTCACGCGGCTGGACGACGCCTTTTTTCAGCACGCCGCCGCGCTGGTATTCTTCGTTGTCGAACTGGTTCGTGCCGAACAGCGGGGCGGCGATGATCACGTTGCAGCGGTCCGCAAGGGGAATGGCATTGCTGCAATAAACGTCGGCGTTGCGGAGCAAGCCATGAAAGACCACGACCAGCGGGCCGTCGCGATAGGCTTTCGGCTTGTAAGTAAAAACCGTGAGCGCGTTGGTGCCGGTGCCAACTTGAAGCTGGCTCATGCCCGCGGGCAGCGGCGCGGCGTTGGCGCAACCAACGAGCGAGAGTGCGACCGCAAAGCCGGTCATTGCGGATCGCCAATGAAAGTGAGGCGCAGTGTGTGCGGGCGGAGCGCGGCGTTCACGCCGCTTCAATGCGCAACCGGCAAGCAGGCTGGGCGTTTTACGCGGCGCGTGCTTGCAGACGTTGAAGCGGGCCGAAGCCTTTGTCCTTGCCCGCTTCTCGGCGAGGATTTGCGGGCAATCCCAAGGGGATTGTGTCCCCCAGCCCAGGGTTGCGAGGCACGAGCTACCCTGGGTCAGCCGCAATAAAACCCGCCAACCCCAACGGGGTTGTGGCCGGACTGGTTGCGAAAAAGCCGCAACCCCGTTGGGGTTGGGGAAATCCGGGCCGGCGTTTACCCAAGGTGGCTTCCCGCAACGCGGGACAACCTTGGGCTTTGGGCCGGAATCCCTTTGGGATTCTTTTTCCAATTCCGTCCCCAACTTGAGCCGCAATAATTTGGCGCGAAGAAATGTGAATTTCATTTTTCGTTTTTGCCGTTCGCCGGAGCGAGCCGAAGATTTTTATTCAACGTTTCCGGCGAGATTTCTTTTTCCCAACGGCTGATGACCACCGTGGCGACGCCGTTGCCGATGAGATTGGTGAACGAACGGCACTGGCTCATCAACCGGTCAATGCCCACGAGCAACGCGAGTGATGCAATCGGGACACTGGGCACGGCGGTGAGCGTGGCGGCAAGACAGATGAAGCCCGCGCCGGTCACGCCGCTCGCGCCTTTCGAGGTGATCATCGCCACGACGAGCAGGCTGATCTGGTGTGGCAAATCGAGCGGCGTGTTCGTGGCCTGCGCGAGAAACACCGCCGCCATCGCCATGTAAATGTTGGTGCCGTCCAGGTTGAAACTGTAGCCGGTGGGGATGACGAGGCCGACCGTGGATTCCGCGCAGCCGAGCCGTTTCATTTTTTGAATCAGGCCGGGCATGGCGGTTTCCGAGGAGCTGGTGCCCAGCACCAGCACCAGCTCTTCCTTGATGTAGGCGAGAAAACGAAAAATGGAAAATCCGCTGAACCACGCGACGGCTCCCAAAATGAAAATCACGAACAGACCGGCGGTGAGATAAAATCCGGCGATCAAATTAAACAGGTAGCTCAACGAACGGACGCCGTTGCTGCCGACCGTGAAGGCCATCGCGCCGAACACGCCGATGGGCGCGAACAGCACGACGATTTTCATGATGCCGAAAAAAATCTGCGAGCCGGTTTCGATGACGTGCAGCACCGGCTTTCCCCGTTCGCCCATTGACTGGATGGCAAACGCAACCAGCGCGGCCACCAATAAAACTTGCAGGAGATCGCCGGAAACGAACGGGCCCATAAAAGTTTTCGGGACCAGGTTCATCAGAAAATCCACCGTGCTCAAGGCGTGCGCGTTGGCCGTGTAGTTTTTGGTGAGGTTGGGGTCGAGCGTGGCGGGGTCAAGGTTGAAGCCCGCGCCGGGCTTGAGCACGTTCACGACCACGAGGCCGATGACCAGGGCGACGGTGGAGACGACTTCAAAATACAGGAGCGTCTTGCCGCCGACGCGCCCGAGTTTCTTGAGGTCGCCCATCGAGGCGAGGCCATGAACGACGGTGCAGAAGATGATCGGGGCGATGAGCATCTTCACCAGATTGATGAAGGCGTCGCCGAGCGGCTTCATTTTCACGCCCAGTTCCGGCCAGAGCGCGCCGAACAGAATTCCCAGCAGCAGGGCGGCGAACACCACGGCGTAGAGCGGCGGATAAAGGCGTCTGGGTTTCATCGGCGGCGGATTATTTCAACTGGTTTCGCCGCGATGATAGAAGCGGTCAGTGAAACCGCAACGCCCGCGGCGCAGCCCGCGGACAGGTTTAAGCTGAAACATCGTAAATACAAGGGCGCAATTTAACCGGTGGAAGCGGATTCGATAATAGTGTCTTTGTGCTATGGCTTTTTGAAGCCGGGCAAACTGCCCGGCGGAGCTTTGCGCGCTTCTCCCCGGACAGTCCTTTTTTGCGATGCAAAAAAACCAGGTGCGGAAAGCAGCCGTGGGGTAGGCAGGCGAGCGGCGATGCCCGGAACGCCGCCAGCGGCAACTGGAGCGCCACGGCCACCTAGGAAACTTTTAATGGAGCGGCCTGGGTGGCCGCGGGCGCAACGCCCACTTCGGCCAATGGTGTGATCACGATTCGCAGTCCGCATTTTGTCACCAATTCGGCCAGCGGCCTCACCGCCGATCAGATCGTGGTGGATTCCGGAGCGACGGTGGTGGTGAACAGCACTGTCACTTGGACGCTTGCCAATGGCGCGGGAACTGATTTGATGATCAATGGAACTTGGATCAACTCGGGCGGCACTTGGACGGTCACTGGCATCTGGTCCGCAGGCGCGGGGGGCACCTGCGTCCATAACACCACCAGTTCTTTTGCCACGCCGATTGGTCAGGTCGCGCTTGACGCGGCGACATTGACGCGGCGAGCACTTGCATCCTGCGCGGGTCGAGCCCCCTCGCGCCGCCGTCGTCTTTCTCCGGCAGAACCTTCGGCAAGCTGGTGATGGAAAGCACTTCTGGCACCGGCACCTTTTCGCCGCTGACGGGCACGAGGCACAGGAAATCTTGCGGCCCGCTTGGCGTTTTGTGGGTTGAAGCGGCGTGAACGCCGCGCTCCGAGTGCCGTCGCCGCGTGGCACTCTAATCTACGAGCCTCGATAAATTTGAGCAAGCAACCAGGATCATCCAATTTGGAGCGGCTGTTTTTATGGCACCGCCATCGAAATGCCGCCGCTTTGAGGAATTTCAAATGAGCAACGAGCGGCCGCAAATTTGGGCGGAGATTTGGCGCGTCCCATGTTGCCTGATACCATTTCTCAAATAACTGACGCGATTGTGGGTATCATGTTTTCGGTGGCCGTGAGATTGTTCTCTCAACCCAGCCGCAATCAGCGCACCCAGACGCACCTGGGCGCCACTTGGTTTTGAGCCGCAGATGGAACGGAAATCATGCACCCAATTAAATTGCGACGCTTTAAAATCGCGGTGTTCACTGGGATTGCCCTGGGCAGCCTTGCGGCCGGTTTGCTTTGGGCGCAGGACATTGACCCGGCCAGCAATCCGAATGTTCCGCCCTACACCAACACTCCCGTCAGTGGCTATCAACTCGCGTGGTCGGACGAGTTCAACACGAACGTGGTGAATGAGGCCAGGTGGAACTACCGCACGGGCGTCCGCTTTTGGAGCGTGCAACAGCCGCAGAACAACGCCGTCACCAACGGGGTTCTACAAATCCTGCTCAAGAAGGAAACCGTCGGCACAAACCAATGCACGTCCGGCGGACTCATCAGCAAGAAGGCGGTGCGTTACGGCTACTAGGAGGCGCGGATGCGCGTGCCGCCGGCGCGCGGCTGGCATACGTCGTTCTGGATGATCACCGGCGGCACGCCGGTGACGAACACCTCCATCGAACTCGACATCATCGAGAACGATTCGGTCAACCTGTTCAAATACGGCGTGAACACTCATCGCCATCAGCCGACGCCGCACGGCACCTACGGCAGCAAGAACGTGAACACGCCTTCGCTCAACTCCGCGTTTCATGTCTTCGGCGGCGAATTCACGGCGGCCACCATCAAATATTTCTTCGACGGCGCGCTCGTGCAGACGGTGAATGCCACGCAGTTCGCGCATTGCGATTTGAACATCTGGCTCACGTCCATCGCCGGCCCGCTCGGCGGCACGACAAATGTGGACGACACGCAGTTGCCCAACGTGGCGGAGTTTGATTACGCCCGGTTCTTTACGCTCGCTCCGACAAATCCGGCCACGAGTGCGGTCAGCAGCGTCACGCCGGGCGCCGCTGCCGTAATCCTCGCGGAAACCGACACCACTTTGCGCGTCGCGGCGCTGGCGACTTCGAGCGATTCCAATTTCGTCCCGGCCGTGGCGTGGTCGAAAGTTTCCGGGCCGGGTGTCGTGACCTTTGGCAACGCCACCAACGCCGACACCACCGCGAAATTTTCCGCGCCGGGCAGCTATGTTTTGCAATGTCAGGCCGTCGTGCTGAACAGCACCAACGCGACGCAGGTCACGGTGGCGGTGGCGGCGGCGTTGACGCTGTTGTTGCGCGAGGGACTCAATGGCTTCGCCCACGTGGCAACGTTTCTGCGCGGGGACAGCACCAACTGGAACTCGGGCGCGCGGGATCAGTTTCTCGTGGGGCGGAACAACGGCCAGGGCCTGCGCCCAATTTTTTCCTTCGGCCTTGGCGGGTTGGAAACGAATGCCGTCCTGCAAAATGTCACGCTGGATTTGTGGACGGATGCCACCACCGGCATCGGCTCGGTGGGATTGCTGGAATTGCGTCCGCTGCTGGCCACGCCCGTCGAGGGCATCGGCAACAGCAGCAGCAGTTCCTCGGTGGGAGCGGGCACGGGGGCGACTTGGTTTACGCGCACCGGCGGCACGAACAGTGGCGACCTGTGGCTGAATCCCGGCGGCGATTTCGCCACGAACGTCCTCGCCACGCTGGCCGGTTACGACGCCACGATTACCAATCAGCAACGCACGTTTGTCTCGACGCCCAATCTGGTGGCGGCCGCTCAAGCAGCCGTCAGCGCGGAAGAGCCGTTGAACCTCCTGCTGATTTCGCCGGCGACCGAGGCATTGACCAGCAACGTCCTCAGCCGGTTCAGTTCGGACAACA
This sequence comes from Limisphaerales bacterium, assembly GCA_043749955.1. GTDB lineage: Bacteria > Verrucomicrobiota > Verrucomicrobiia > Limisphaerales > UBA11358 > UBA11358. The sequence continues at coordinate 9,054 of JAYVCM010000210.1, forward strand.
GCCTGATCACGGAGCAGCGCCCGCGACTGACGCTGACGTTCATCGGCCATCGGACGCCGGGCATTTCCGCCGGCGCGATTCCGCTCGCGACCAACGGCACGCCAGTCGCGCTCTCCGGCGTGGTCAGCAACGCCGCCGGCAGCGTGTGGACAAAAGTTTCCGGGCCGGGCACGGCGATCTTTGGCGAGGCCACGCAGGCCGCGACGACGGTGAATTTCGGCCAGGCGGGCAGCCATGTTTTAAGGCTCACGGCCGGGAACCCTTGATCAGCAACTGCAACGTTTATCCTGGAAACAGCAGTTGAATCAGCCGCGAAGAGGCACAAAAGGCGCAAAGAGATTGAGTCCGGCCCACTTCGCTTGGCGGTGAAATCATTCACCCGGCGGGTGAATCTTCAGCGAAATGTCGCTTTCGCTTTGTCCCTCTGTTTTGTGCTGCTTGTGCCTTTTTGTGGCCATTCGACGGCGGCTTTTAGGTTTATAGATTTTGTGCGAAACAGCTAGCGTTCACCAGCCGGTTTCGCCATCGCCTTGGATTGCTCCAGAATCTGACCATCCTTCAGCAGGCGCGCGCGCAATTTTTCGTAAGGCACATTCTGCACGGGAATTTTTTCATCAATCGCCATTGCCGCCGCCGTCGCCGCCGATTGACCGAGAATCATCAACACCGGCTCCATGCGAATCGAACCAAACGCGATGTGCGAACTGGAAAGACACGATGTTACAAACAAGTTGTTCGCCTGCTCGCGCTTCGGCACGAGCGCGCCATAAGCAATCGGATACGGACCGCGCGTGGCCACGCCGATGTCACCTTCATTCTGCACCTGACCTTCCGCCGTGAGGTAACGCTGCACGTTATGCGAATCAATGGTGTAAGACCCCATGCCCACGGCATCCGGCGTGGCGCGTTGCTGCAAAATGTCCCGCTCGGTCATCACATACGCGCCCAGCATCCGGCGCGCTTCGCGGATGTAGAGTTGATACGGCCAGTGACCGTTGTCCGCAAACTCATCCTTGGGCAAACCCCATTGCTTCATGCGCCGCTGCACGTCCGGCGGCACGCGCGGATCGTTCGCGATGAAGTAGAGCCAGCCTTGTTGATAATTCTGATGCGCGCGGATGATTTCGCGGCGGCGCTCGTAGGAGGCTCCGGGGTAATCGTAATTTCCGCCGATGAAATCAAAGCTCATCGGCCCGTGATTGTTCACGTCAGTCTTGCGATTCGGCAACGCGTCAAACTTGTTGAACGTCTCGCGCCAGCCCGTTGCAAAGATTCGCAACAGAAGCTCGTAATGGCTCGCGTCGTATCCGTCCGGCTTTGGAATTGGCGCGCGGTTTTCCGGCAGATCGGTCAGACACATCCGATAGCAGTAGGCTTGAATTTTCCTGTCGCCCGCGCCGAACTCGCCCGGCGGCTCCGCGCTCACGCCCCAGATCACGCCGCTCTTGGAATCGCCCGGCACGACATACGGACTCACCGGTTGCTTGAGCACGCCAAAGTGATGCCGATGATGCAGCACACCCGTTTGCACGCCGTTCCACTTCTCGCCATAAACACTCTGCGCCTCGCGCCCGACGTGATACTCCACGCCCGCCGCCGCCATCAAGTCCCCCTCGTAAGTCGCATCAATGAACATCTTCGCACCAAATTTTTTTCCGCTCAACGTGGTGATTTGCGAAATGGTCGCCCCACTTTTCTGAACGCCATTCGCGCGCTCCAGCCATTCATCGCGATAAACCGGGATGCGGCATTCCTTGATGTAGGACTCGAAAACTTTTTCCGCCACGCCCGGCTCAAACACCCACATGGTTTTGGCCGCGTCATCCTTGGCGCGCGTGCCCTGGCCTTGATTGGCGAATTTTTCGCGCGACTGCCAGCTCCAAGCGTTGGAGTTTTCGTAGTGCTGCCAGATGCGCTGATGAAACTCGCGCGCCAGCCCGCCGATCACCGCCGTGTTCCCCGTATCCGCAAAGCCCAAGCCGCTGCTCGACATCCCGCCGAGATGTTTATCTGGCGTGACCAGCACCACGGATTTGCCCATGCGCGCCGCCTGCACCGCCGCCATCACCCCGCTGGGCGTGCTGCCGTAAACACAAACATCCGCCTCCACCACCGCACTGGGAATCTTCGACGCACGATCTGGCTGAACTGAATCAGCGGTGGCCGACAGACAGGTGAAAATAAATCCGATGCAGGTAAAACAAATCACCAAAACTCTGGCACTCCGGGCAACAGATAGGGTGCATCGCTCCGCGCGCTCCTTTTTCAAACACGCTCTAACCAAGCCCGGCGCGCACGGAGTGACGCGCCCTACCTCGTGCCCATCAAAAATGGATGCGCCAAAGTCAGTGTGATCCCCGATGGTTTGACATGATTTCATCAGTCGTGATCAGTGAGCTGGCTTCTGCCACGGCGTCGCACCGCCGCGCTGAATGTGCTGGCGCAGCGCGGCCGCAAGTTCGTCGAGAATTTTTTTATTCTTCGTGGCGAGATTGGTTTTCTCCTGCGGGTCGGTCTTGAGATGGTAAAGCTCCAGCGGACTGAAAGGATCATTCTGCATCAGTTTCCAGTCGCCGCGAATGATCGCCGCGTAGCTCTTGCCGCCATAGGTCGCGCCGCCTTCGCGCCGGACGAAGTAGAGATCACGCGGCACGGTGATCGTGCCGCCCTTGAGCAAAGGAACGAGGCTGATCGCGTCGAGATCGGCGGCGGGTTTCACACCAGCGAGTTCCAAGAACGTGGGAAAGAGATCGAAGTTCAACCCGGCGTAATCGCTGCGGGAACCGGGCTTGATCTGCGCGGGCCAGCGCACCATGAACGGCACGCGCAGACCGCCGTCGTAATGGTCTTGCTTGCCGCCACGCCACGGGTCGTTGTTCTGCGCGTGCGGCAGCGAACCCCCGTTGTCCGCGCTGAAAACTACGATGGTATTTTCCTCCAGCCCGTTCTCCTTAAGCGTGGCGAGCACGCGCCCGATGCCGTCATCGAGATGCTCCACGAGGGCGACGTTCTTCGCGCGCGACTCGTCCATTTGCGGCGCGCGGGCTTTCACGCGCGCCAGCCATTCGGCGGGCGGCTCGATGGGAAAATGCGGCGCGTTGTAGGCGAGGTAGAGAAAGAAGGGCTGGTCTTTCGCCTTGGCCCGCTCGCGCAAATACTCCGCGGCCCAGTCGGAAAACAAATCCGTCGCGTGGCCTTTTGGCTCGATGACCTCGGCGTTGCGGCGCATATAATTTGTTCCGTGGCGCAGGTGCGTGGTGTAGCTGTCCATCATGTCGCCGAGAAAACCGTGGAAGAAATCAAAGCCGCGCTCGTTCGGCTGGTTCGGCGATTCGAGGCCGAGATGCCACTTGCCGACGATGGCCGTGTGATAGCCCGCCTGCTTCAGTTCATCGGCCAGCGTCGGAATCTTCGGATCGAAATACCCCCACGAGTCCTCCGGCTGCGTGCGGATGACCCCCGGCACGCCGACCCGATCCGCGTAGCGTCCCGTGAGCAACGCAGCCCGCGACGGAGAACACACCGTGCAGTTCGCCCGCATCGTGGTGAACAACATTCCCTGCGCACCGAGGCGATCAATGTTCGGCGTGCGCACATCGGACGCGTGATAGGCCGAGACATCCCCGTAACCTTGGTCATCGGTGAGGATGAGGAGGAAGTTCGGCGGCGCGGCGATTGAATTTGTCCACGCCAGCGTGAGCAACGCGAGCAGGGCGGCGAGGATGAATTTCATTTTTTCAAAGCTGTCTTGACTGGCTTCCGGGCGCGGGTCTTGTTGATGTTTTCTTTTCGGGGCGATTGCGTCTCCGGCAAGCTGCGCTTGATCAGAGCAGAGACCGGCCACCGCAATCCCACTCAACCAGCTCGCTCAACCAACAAAATCTAACAGCTTCCTTGATGCTTCGCCTATCCCCTAAAACGGGGAAGTCACGGGTGGCGTGACGTGAATCCCTTGAAGTCTAAAAATGCTTTTTCGGACGCTTTCGCGTCCGTTGTATTATTTGGCGGTGGCAAGCAGCAAATTGAATCGGCAAAAACATGGCTGGTGATGAAAAGCCGGCAAAGGGGAGTTAAAAAGATTCAACGGATCAAACCGCGATGGTTTCGAGTCATTGAGTCACTTTACCGCGCTTTTACGCCCAACTCACAAAACCATTGCAAACAAATGGAGCGGGTGGAGAGAATCGAACCCTCGTTTCAACGAACTGATAATTAAGAAAAAGAGCCCGCGTTGCCGCCGGCTGTTTCTGTTAATCGCTCAATTCCACACCGACATTTTATCCATGGCCACGGTGAATGCTCTGGCCTTGATCCGGGACGATTCAACAAACCACGCCGAGTTGAGCCGCTGGTTGGAATTCTGCCGGGTTTTGCGGTGATCAATCCATTCGGTGACGCCATTGAACCCGGCCCACAATGTTCCCTCGACGCCAGCCATGCGATTGCCCTTGCCCTGGTCGAAGAAGAATTCACTCCAATTACGATCGCGTTGCACCAGCAACTGTTTGTCCGGTCCGGTGCTGTCGGGATAAACAGTGGCCAGATATTCAGTGAGGCGATTCGTGTTGAGTTTCACCCGGCTCATCGCTTGGAAGGATTGTTCCATCTCGGTGATCCGGTGAGATGCATCGCGTCGTCTGGATCAGGACGACTCGACGTTTACAACAACTTGAGGGTGGGTGCCGGCGGCAGCGCCGTTTCGTCGGCGAATTTCACCTGAATCTGATTGAAACCCGACGCACCCCGCTGATGCTCGCGCTCCAGCCACAGCCGCACGAGCTGCAGCCGCCGCGGATCTTCGGCCAGTGCCGACAGCCGCGGGGTGATCTGCCGTTCGAGTTCCGCCGCCAGCTCCGTCGGTGACAACCGGGCCCAGCCGCGGATGCTGAACCGTTTCATTTCGTCGGTGTGTATTGCTGGTGGCAGGGCTGCCCGGATAGCCGGTGCGTGGACGATGACCCGCGCGCCTGCCGTCTCCATTTGCCATTCATCCCGCAGATGAATGTGATACCGGTAGGTGACCGGGACGGATACTTGGGCGACGTTCGCGCCCAGGCCGACGAGCGATGCGCCGGTCACGCAGATGATGGTCGGGTTGAGGGATTGGTGGTGGGTCAGTAGGTGTTCTGGGTTGAAAGCAAAAACCCCGGCACAGGCCGGGGTGTTGCTAGGGTTGAAGTGAAGGTTGCCGAAATGACAACGGTGGACGGCTAGACGAACTGACAGAGATCAAGGGTCTCATACCATTTCTCAAAAACAATCGGTGCGTTGGTAGGGCGTCGCTGCCGCGACGCTGGCGTGAAGCACCGTTGTTGCGGGGAAGCGGCGCGGCAGCGCCGCCCTACCAGCTGGCCATTGTGCCGATTGTCATTGGGAAATAGGGGTGTTGACCTGACTCCACCAAGCACCACCAACTGTGGTTTCCATCCGCTGCCTACACAATCCGTTGGGTCAAGAGCCGGCCAAGTGGAGTCAGGTCAATAGGCCTGTT